>JBIPON010000179.1:0-3833 GCA_044379065.1 Polynucleobacter sp.
GAACTTCCCGCATTGATGAAATCAATCATCGCTGTTGTGCTGGCTGCGCCATCACTAACTGTGATGATCGGTAGAATGGGACCGAAGATTTCTTCTTTCAGCACGGCGGATTCCGGAGAAACGTTACTCAGTGCTACGGGTTCAAAAACCCGCCCTGACTCGGTACTGGGTTCGAGCAATGGCGTGACTATTGCGCCATGGGCGATGGCATCGTCAACTAAAAAATGCCAGCGTGCCGTTTGTTCTGGATCAATTGGGCCCGTGAGCATTTCGGGTTTGGTAAATTGAGCTTGTGCCGCCTTAAAGAGTTCAGCCAGAAGTGCATCGTGTTGTTGCTCACCAACCAAAACGTAGTCCGGGGCAATGCAGGTCTGCCCACTATTCAGTAATTTGCCATACACAATGCTGCTGGCTGCATCACGTAAATTAGCTGAGGCATCCACCAGCGCAGGAGACTTACCGCCCAGCTCTAAAGTGACTGGTACCAGATTGTCGGCAGCGGCGCGCATGACTTTTTTGCCGATGGCATTACTGCCACTAAAGAAAAGGTGATCGAAGGGTAGGGCAGCAAAATCCGCTGCGGTGTTGGCATCGCCCGTCGTCACATTAAATTCAGTGAAATGAAAATACTCCTGAATTAGAGTCGCCAAAAACCCCGAGGTACGGCTACTGCGCTCCGATGGCTTTAGCCAAACCCGATTGCCTGCAGCCAATGCGGCAATGGCAGGCGCAAGCGCCAACAGGATGGGGTAATTCCAGGGGCTCATGATGCCCACAATGCCCTTGGGCTGAGCTTGCATCCAAGCAGTCGAGCTCGACAGATAGGCGGGCGTCTCTAAATGAACGGGCTTGAGCCATTCTTTGAGGCGTTTTTTGGTATAGCGGCAGTTCTGATAAATTTGGCTGAGTTCTGCTAGCTGGGTTTCCATCGGATGCCGGTGACCAAAGTCAGCAGCAACCGCCTTGCAAAGCTTTTCTTCATTGGCACGCAGCATCGCCTCCACGCGGCCAATCCGCTCCAAGCGCTTCTCAATCGTGGAGTGCGGTTCCGCTGCATAGGCTGCGCGGATTTCATCAAGCTGGATGGTCAGGCGATTCATAGGGGCATTGGGCAAGGTCAATAAAAGGGCGTGTGCAAATAAAGCAATAAGGCATTAGGATAAAGCCATGAACGAAAAACAAATAACTTTTGAAACAGCAACCCTTGGGGGTGGCTGCTTTTGGTGCTTAGAGGCGGTCTATCAGCAGGTACGTGGCGTACATTCGGTCGTATCTGGTTATGCTGGCGGCCACGACACGAACCCAAACTACGAAGCCGTATGCTCGGAAACCACTGGCCATGCCGAAGTTGTGCAAATCCAGTTTGATCCAGCGATCGTTTCCTATCGGGAAATTCTCACCATCTTTTTTGTGATTCACGATCCAACTACCCTCAATTACCAAGGTCATGATGTGGGCGCGCGTTACCGCTCGGTTATCTTCACGCACTCCGATGCGCAAATGGCAACGGCACAAGCGATGGTTGCAGAAATGGGTAATGAAAAAATCTTTCCGAGGCCGATTGTCACCATCATTGCCCCAGCTCCGATCTTTTATCCAGCCGAGGATTACCACCAGAATTATTTTGTCCAGCACCCTGGGCAAGGGTATTGCATGGCGGTCGTTGCGCCAAAACTCGCTAAGTTCCGCGCCACCTTAAAAAGCTTGATCAATCCTGCTTTTAATTAAGGCGCTAGTCGCGCAATCGACCAGCCACTTGCGCCACGGCTATAGCAAATGCGGTCGTGCAAACGCGAAGGCCTGCCTTGCCAAAATTCAATTTGATTTGGAGTCAGCCGGTAGCCGCCCCAATGGGGTGGGCGAGGTGGGTTGTCACCATGCTCCGCCTTGAATTGCCGCTCCTGCTCTTCTAGAAACACACGACTGGGGATGGCGGCACTTTGCGGCGAAGCCCACGCACCAATCCGTGAAGCCGACGGCCTGGAATGAAAGTAGGCATCGCTTTCGGCAGCGCTGACACGCTCAACAGTGCCACTAATGCGCACCTGCCGCTCTAGCTCATGCCAATGAAAGAGTAAAGATGCATGGGGCTGCACAGCCAGCTCCTTACCCTTTTGGCTTTCGTAATTGGTGAAGAAAGTAAAACTGCCGTGGTCTGCTGCTTTTAATAGGACAATACGTACAGATGGAATGCCGGCGTGATTTGCGGTTGCCAATGCCATTGCATTGGGTTCGGGGCACTGTGCCTGGACTGCTTGCTCGAACCAGGTCTGAAAAAGACTGAGGGGTTCCTGCGGCACGTCTTGCTCCGACAGTTCGCCGCGGGTGTAGTTTTTACGTAATTCAGCAATGGATTCCATGTTTTAAGTATAAAGAGATGCGATGACGATGGAAAACTTTCAAATACCACCCCCGGAGCAGGAGTTAGGCTCACCCGATCGCCGTTTTGGCGGGGTAGCCCGTTTGTACGGTGATGCTGCTTTGGCGCAATTTCAGAAGGCTACGGTAGTAGTAGCTGGTTTGGGTGGCGTTGGTTCTTGGGCGGCCGAAGCCCTGGCACGATCCGCAATTGGCCATTTAGTCTTAATTGATTTTGACCACATTGCTGAGAGCAATACCAATCGCCAACTGCATGCACTGGACGGTGAGTATGGCAAGGCCAAAGTGGCGGCTATGGCGCAGCGCATTACCCAAATCAATCCCCAAATTCAGCTGACCTGCCACGATGCTTTTTTAGAGCCCGATACGCTCGATGCATTGATACCAAGGGATGCCATCGTGCTAGATGCAACCGATTCAGTGCAAGTCAAGATTGCGCTTGCGGCGTGGAGTGTTAAGAATCAACGTTTACTTGTCATGTGCGGCGCCTCCGGCGGTAAAGCAGATCCAACCCAACTGCGCTGTGCTGATTTATCGAAAACAGAGCAAGATGCGCTTCTCGCTAAGGTGCGTGTTGGGCTGCGAGCCGATCATGGCTTCTCGCGTGATTTAAAAAAGAAGATGGGCATTCGGGCGGTGTATTCCAAAGAACCCCGCGCCGGCGCTGCTACCGGCGGCTTAGCCTGCTCTGGTTACGGCTCAGCAGTCACCGTCACGGCAGCAGCCGGTTTGGTTGCCGCTGCTGAAGTTCTCTCTTTGATACGGATGCAGCACAGCGTATCAGAGTAAAGCCGCTCCATTTCATTCCTAAAGAGCGCAAACAAGCCTAGGGAATGCCCTGTAAGAAATTTCGTATTTTGTTGTAGGAAGCAATATTTATTTTGCTATCCATCTCCTGATTTAAGGGCTCCCCCTTTCTATTCCTTTGGCATTTTTTTAGCTTTGCTTATTTAATGAATTTTTAAGGGCTAGTGCTGCGCCCAACTCCTGCCTAGACTTCGTTGCGTTGGTACATGACCAACATCAAAACGAAAAGGAGGTTTCTCTTGCAGACAGAAAAAACGGGCTTAAAACGCCATCTGAAAGTACGGCACATTCGCCTCATGGCATTGGGTTCAACCATTGGCGTTGGACTTTTTCTGGGTTCCGCTAGTGCGATTCAACTCGCAGGCCCTTCGATTCTCTTGGGGTATTTATTGGCTGGGATTGTGGCCTTCATTGTGCTGCGCACGCTGGGTGAGATGGCGGTGCATGAGCCCGTCGCCGGCTCCTTTGCTGCCTATGCCAATTCCTATGTAGGACCACTTGCGGGGTATATGGTGGGCTGGGGTTATTGGACCTATTGGATTGTGGTGAGCATTGCAGAGGTCACTGCCGTCGGTATTTACATGGGCATTTGGTTTCCGGATATGCCGCAATGGGTCTGGGCACTTTCATCGATCATTTTGATGGGA
>JBIPON010000180.1:0-3796 GCA_044379065.1 Polynucleobacter sp.
CGTCGATAAAAGCAGGTAGCTTCATGCACTCCTGAAAGATTGCCATCAAGCGCGGATACAGCGCGACATCCATCTTGGCATCCAGTGCATTAAAGAGTTGCGGCACCAAACAGATATCCGCCAGCGTGACTTGATCGCCGTAACAAAAACGCCCTGATCGCGAGTCCCTACTGATCTGCGCCTCAAGCCCGGATAGGCCTGTAGCAACCCAATGGCGATACCATATGCTGCGCGCCTCTTCACTGACTTCCAATTGACGAACCAGATAGCGTGACACGCGTAAATTATTAATCGGATGAATGTCGGCAGCAATATCCAAAGCCAAGGCACGCACCCAGGCACGATCTACTGGATTGCTCGGCAGTAGGGGCGGCTTGGGGTAGGCCTCGTCTAAGTACTCCACAATGGCAAGCGATTGATGGATACGCACATCGCCCTCTTCATAGAGCGGAATCAAGCGATTGGGATTTTTCTCGCCATACTCGGGCTGCAGCTGATCGCCACCTTTTTTAGTGAGGTGCGTAGCGATGGTGTCGTAATCGATGCCCTTGAGATGGAGCGCGATGCGCACCCGAAAGGCTGCCGAGCTACGCCAAAAACTATAGAGACGGGGTTTCATAGAAAGTACTTCACAAAAAAGATGGGGAGAACGAGATAATTAACGTGAGCGTGTAATAAAGCGCTTAGGTACCCGTAGGTTCCAATGGATGGCGGCCGCTCTAAAACCAAAGATCAGCAGCATGCAGGCAATCGCACCTTGCGTTGTATAGTTAGGGGCGTATTCCAAAATCAAGACATACACAATGCAGCCCAGCGATACCGGAATGGCATAGAGCTCATGCGACATCAAGAGGTTTTTTCTGCCAGCCAGCATGTCGCGAATCAAACCGCCGCCAATCGCAGTAATCACGCCCAGGATCACTGGCGCGAGCGGTAAACCAAAATCCATATTCCACGCTTTATCGGCCCCCTGAATGCCAAACAAAGCCGCGCCGAATCCGTCCAAGTAGAGCATCCAGCGGTAAATCTGCGGCTGAGTAAAAAAGGCCTCTAAGTAAAAAGCGATCGCACTGGCCGCCAAGGCAACCCACAAATAAATCGGCAGGCTTGCCCAAAAAACCGGGGTTTCTAAAATCAGGTCGCGCACCGTGCCGCCACCAATTGCGGTGATTAAGCCGAGCACCATCACCCCAAACAAATCCACACCGCGATCGGCAATCGCCAGTACGCCAGTAACTGCAAATGCAACGGTTGCGATGATGCCGATCCAAAAACTGAGGTTTTCCATAGGATGCAGTCTAAAGCACTTCGCCACTACTACCGATTTTTAGGCAATAAAAAACCCGCTCCGAAGAGCGGGTTAGTCAACGACCAAGATTTCTCTTGGTCATTTAATACGCAAATTAATTGGATTGCGTATTCATCGTATCGCCCCTGAGGGTTGGATAACGAACGTGGTCGATCAAGTCTTGAATATCTTTACGTGGGGCTGGGGTTACCAAGCTCACCAAGATAATCGCAGCAAAGCCGAGTGGCACGCCGAACACACCAGCAGAAATTGGCGCAATACCGTACCAAAGTTCAACAGGTGATGTAACGTTAAATACCCCACGCAACCATGGCTGAGTCATGATCATGTAGTACATGGTGATACCTAAACCAAGCACCATACCTACGCAAGCACCCGCTTTGTTTGCACGCTTCCAGAAAATACCAAGGGTAAGTGCTGGGAAGAACGATGCAGCAGCAAAGGAGAACGCCGCGCCAACCAAGAACAAGATGTCAGCTGGTTTCTGAGCCGCAACATACGCCGCTGCCAGAGCAACCAATACCAACAATGCTTTGGAAATCGCAACACGACGGCTTGCAGGTGCATTTGGATCGATCATCTTGTAGTACAGGTCATGTGACAGTGCGTTAGCAATGGTCAACAGGAGTCCGTCAGCGGTCGACAGAGCCGCAGCCAAACCACCCGCTGCCACCATGCCGGAGATCACGTATGGCAAGCCACCGATTTCTGGGGTTGCCAGAACGATGATGTCGCCACCAATGGTCATTTCAGCCAACTGGAAAATACCGTCTTTATTCACGTCAGTAACGGACAATAAAGTGGCATCAACCTTGGTCCATGATGCAATCCAGGCCGGCAATTGATCAAATGGCGTTCCGACTAGAACCGAGAAGACCTCGTACTTCACCAAGACTGCCAAAGCAGGTGCAGTGAAATACAGCAAGAAGATGAAGAACAAGGACCATGTCACGGATTCACGTGCTTGCTTTACCGACGGAGTCGTGTAGAAGCGCATCAGAATGTGTGGCAATGCCGCTGTACCCACCATCAAACAGAAGATCAAGGCTAAGAAGTTACGACGTGAGGTATCGAAAGCCGTACGGGCCTTTTCGTCACCATCTGGATTGCCCGCAAACTGCTGAGCATGACGTGGCATGTTAGCAAGTTGATTCGAGCGGTTTGTTGCACCAGTACGTTGTGTTGTCCACAATTTTTTCGCTGCTTCTGCATCCTTTGGAACTGCAGCCAAAGCTTTTTCAGCTGCTGCGATTTCAGGTGCAGGTGCATTTGCAGCCTTTAAATCAGCAACCTTTTGCTCAGCAGCCGCTTTATCCGCAGCCAATGCAGCAGGAACGTCTTTCAGCTTCTCGCCAAGAGCGTCAGCACGTGCTTTGAAAATTGCACGAACTTCGAGCTCTTTTGGATCCTTGATCAGCTCAGCTTCTTTGGCAGTTACTTTTTCAAGTTGCTGACCATAGATTAACTGTGGAATTGGAACGCCAGTTTGCTTAACGGATAACCAAACAACAGGAATCATGTAAGCAATGATCAAGATGATGTACTGCGCAACTTGTGTCCAAGTAACCGCACGCATACCACCCAAGAACGAGCAAACCAAAATACCAGCCAAGCCTAAGAAAATACCGATCTCAAATGGCACACCAGCCAAACGGGTTGTAATCAAACCAACGCCGTAAATCTGGGCAACCACATATACGAACGAGACCAAAATCGCAGCAAGGATTCCGAGGAAACGTGGGAGGTTGCCGTCATAGCGCGCGCCCAAGAAGTCAGGAATTGTGAACTGACCGAACTTACGTAAGTAAGGAGCCAAGAACAACGCAACCAAACAGTAACCACCGGTCCAGCCCATGATGAAAGCCAAGCCGCCGTAACCGGTCAAGTACAAAGTACCTGCCATACCGATAAACGACGCAGCCGACATCCAGTCGGAACCGGTTGCCATGCCGTTATAGACCGCAGGAACGCGTCGACCAGCTACATAGTATTCCGCAGCGTCATTGGTGCGACTCATCACGCCAATACCAGCGTAGAGCAATACCGTTGCGCCTAAGAATGTGTAACCAATCGCTGCACGGCCTAAGCCCATTTGCTCAGCAATACCTAAAAGGATAACAAACGAAATAAAGCCGAGGGTGTAATAGGTATAAATCTTGTTTAGACCTTTTTTGAAGTCGGCATTACTTCCGCCGCCACCAAACATACTGCCATCTCCGCCACTAGGTGTCATTCCAGCCATGATTAGTCCTCCTCCACTTCAGCGCAGTCATATTCTTTGTCAAGGTTGTTCATGTAGTGCGCGTAGTAGGCAATGATCAGAACATAAGTCACTAAAGAGCCTTGTGCCCCAACCCAAAAACTAAACGGCCATCCAAAAAAATTAAAGCTTAAATCACGGGCGTAATAGCCCACAACAAAGGTCACAACGAACCAGATGGCTAACAGAATTGCCGTTATCCGTAGGTTTTTGGACCAATATTGCTT
>JBIPON010000081.1:0-7783 GCA_044379065.1 Polynucleobacter sp.
TTTTTCGCCGCAAACCTTAAGCTTGCCTGGCTTCACCAATTCATTTTGCAAGTAGGTATGGCGTAAATACCAGCAATACATTGGGCCCGGCAGATTGGTGGAGTCGCCATTCCAATACAGTAAATCAAATGGCGGCGGTGAATTGCCTTTGAGGTAATTTTCTACCACGTAGTTCCACACCAAATCATTGGGGCGTAAAAAGGAGAAGGTATTGCCGAGGTCTAAGCCAGACATCAAACCAAATTGACCTTGCTCGCCACCGATGGTGGTTTCGCGCAGCTTGACCATGCCTTCATCGACAAAGACATCCAAGATTCCAGTGTCGCTAAAGTCGAGCAA
Organism: Polynucleobacter sp.; assembly: GCA_044379065.1. Lineage (GTDB taxonomy): Bacteria > Pseudomonadota > Gammaproteobacteria > Burkholderiales > Burkholderiaceae > Polynucleobacter. Next base: position 340 of record JBIPON010000081.1, read on the forward strand.
GGTAGTTAACAAGGTTAAGCTCGCGACCGGCTTTTGTTTGCGCGCCGCTAATACGGCTAACGCGTTGCTCACCAAGGTTCCACCGACACAAAAGCCCAGCAAATTAATTTGATCGAGGCCGCCGATTTCTTTAGTAACTTCGATGGCCTTAATGACGCCATCACCAACGTAATCATCCCAGGTCACCTTGGCCATCGATTTATCGGGATTTTTCCAGGACACCAAAAAGACCGTGTGACCTTGGCTCACCATGTAACGTACTACCGAGTTATCGGGCTGCAAATCGAGGATGTAGTATTTATTAATGCACGGTGGCACCATCAAAAACGGGCGCTCAAATACGGTTTCAGTGAGTGGCTTATATTGAATCAGCTCAAACAAATGATTACGAAAGACCACAGCACCTTCGGTGGTGGCTAAATTGGTGCCAATCTCAAAAGCCGTTTCATCGGTTTGCGAGACTTTGCCTTTTTTGAGATCACCGAGTAAATTCAGAATGCCGTTTTGTATCGATTGCCCTTGCGAGCTAATGATGTGCTCGAGCACTTCTGGATTGGTCGCCATGAAATTCGACGGGGAGAGCGCATCGACCATTTGCAGGGTACTGAACAATATGCGCTGCTTACTTTTTGCATCGGTCTCTACCGCCTCAGCCAATTCCATTAAATGCTTGGAGTTGAGTAAATACATTCCAGCAATGGCTTTGCTCCACGGCGATTGCCAGGCCTTTCCAGAAAAACGCCGATCTTTAATCTCAAGAGCGCCTGGATTGCTAACGTAGGCGGCAAATTCCGTCATGTAATGCTGCTGAATTTCAGACAAGCGCTCGGGCGGTATCAAGGCCATGTGTTGCGGTGCCAAACTTGGCGACTTCCCAGACGGTATTCCAGTAAACATGCTTTTCTCTATTCTCGACGGGGCAAGCCGTACAGGCTTGCTGCTTATAGTCATTCTCGTTTGAATGGGGCGCAAGGGTTATAAGCACTAACCCTAGCCCTACAGCTTATACCTTCGCTTAGCGGCGCCAGATAAAAGCAGCAAATCGCCCAGACAGGCCATCGCGGCGATGGGAAAAAAAGTCAGCTTGGTCGCGAACCGTACAAAATTCCCCGCCATAAATATGGGTCAGACCCTTGCTGAGCAAGCGCTGCCGAGCCAGTTGGTAGAGGTTAGCCCAGTACTTACCGGGTTTGCCATCGATTGCCACAAATGCCTCACTGGGGCTGGGCAAAGCATGTTTTTTGGCATGCTCGTCAAACGCGACCCGAACCTCTTCACCCACTTCAAATGCGCTTGGGCCAATGGCCGGACCAAGCCAGGCACGGTATTGACCTGCATCGCTTAACCCTGTTTTTGCCTGCATCGCATCCACGGTATTCTCTAGAACGCCCCCCAATAAACCCCGCCAGCCCGCATGGGCTGCGCCAACTACCCCGCCATCCGGGCTGCTGATTAAGACCGGCAAGCAATCGGCTGCCATCACCGTAAGGACGGTATTGGTCTTGGTGGTCACGGCTGCATCGGCCTCAATAATCCCCTCGGCATGCGCCAAATCAGCGTCCCAAACTCGGGTACCGTGGACCTGCTTGAGCCATACCGGCTCTGCCGGGAGTAAGGCTCGTACACGAGCGCGATTTTCGCTCACGGCCAAGGGCTCATCATTGACATAGCGACCTAAGTTGAGGCTATCAAAGGGCGCTTTGCTGATGCCTCCAGCTCGGGAAGTACAGAAGGCACCGATCTGGGGTGAGCCTGGCCAATTTGGAACAAGCACCCGCAACCCGTCGATGATTTGAAATTGACTGCCGTGCTCACTCATGATGACTGGAGCGTCTCTAACTTAGGCTCCTCCGGCAAATCCGCAGCGCTCATCCCAACATCTAGCAATAAAGTTATTAGATCGTCGGGCGGCAAGCGGTACCACTGCACCACTTGCTTGCTTTCAGGGTGGATTAAGCTCAAGGCATAGGCATGCAAGGCTTGCCGCTGGAATGGCAACTCTTTGGCTACGTTCGGTGCCTTCTTTCGATAGACCGGATCCCCCAAGAGGGGAAATCCCAAAGACTCCAAATGCACTCGAATTTGATGGGTGCGACCTGTTTCCAGGCGGCATTCCAAGAGCGATACGGGCGCTTGTGCAAAGTGGCCATTGGCCAATCGACGGTAGAGCGTAATCGCAGGTTTGCCCTGAATCGAATGCACTGCCATTTTGAGCCGGTCGCGTTGATCACGCGCCACCATAGCCTGTATTTTTCCCTGCGCTGCAGGCGTTCCCCACACCCAAGCCAAGTAGCGGCGTCCCACTGTGCGCTCTTGCAACTGGCGTACTAATGCCGTTTGCGCCAGATCGGTCCGCGCTACTACCATGAGGCCCGACGTCTCTTTATCGAGGCGATGCACAATACCAGCGCGCGGCAACTGCGCAAGCTCCGGGTAGCGAAATAACAAACCATTGAGCAATGTTCCCGACCAATTGCCGGCAGCAGGATGGACCACTAAGCCCGCGGGTTTGTTAATCACAATCAAGCTCGCATCTTCATGCACCACATCAAGGGGAATATCCTCTGCTTGAAACGCAAATTGCTCGGGCATTTCTTGGGGATAGACTTTGACGCTCTCGCCGCCCCGCAACAGATAGCGAGCTCGCGTGACCTTGCCGTCCACGGTCACGGCCCCTGCTTCAACCCAAGTTTTCAAGCGATTTCGGGAATAATCGGGCAAAGCACCTGCCAAAACCTTATCTAGGCGCTCGCCAGATGCCTCCCAAGGTATTTCTAGGGCAATGAAATCCTCTTCATCGATATAATCAATTGGATTCGAATCAGGAGTTTTCGGCAATGCCACGCTTGAAGTACCCATATGTAGTCACAGCCGACAGTGTAAGGCCTGCAAACGTAAGCCCGAATGGTTTGCCGCTCTCTTCCCGCATCAGCACCGTGCTGCTGGGATTTGCCTTGCTTGCCACCTTGTTTATTAGTGGCTGTGCTAGCGATGGCAATAAAGATGAGGCCGATGGCTGGTCAGAGACCAAGCTGTACAGCGAAGCCACTGAAAAACTCAAAGACAATGATTTTGCAAAATGCGGAACGTATTTTGAAAAACTCGAGGCCCGCTTCCCCTTTGGCCCTTATTCGCAACAAGCACAAATCAATGCCGCCTACTGTTACTGGAAAGCCAGCGAACAGGCACAAGCATTGGTTGCGGTTGATCGCTTCATCAAACTCCATCAAGGTAGTCCTAATCTAGATTACGCCTTCTACCTCAAAGGCCTGATTACCTTTAATGATGATTTGGGGTTTTTAGGTAAGTTCACTGGACAAGATTTAAGTGAGCGCGATCCCAAGGCAGCGCGCGAGGCATTCGAGGCATTTAAGGTGGTGGTGGATCGTTTTCCAAACAGTAAATACGCACCCGATGCGCTTGACCGGATGCGCTACATCGTTAACTCCTTGGCAGAGGCCGATGTCATCGTCGCTCGCTACTACTTTAAGCGGGGCGCTTACCTTGCCGCAGCAAACCGTGCGCAACTCGTGCTAAAAGATTATGACCGCGCACCCGCAGTAGAAGAAGCGCTTTATATTCTGATTAAGTCATACGAACGCTTGGGCATGACCGATTTAAGTACAGATGCCATTCGGGTCTTTAAGCTGAATTTTCCAGACAGCCAAATGCTCGCTACAGGACAGCGTGCCAAAAAACAGCGCTCGTGGTGGCAAATCTGGAATCAATAGTTTTGATTTATTGCCTTTAGGATTTGCGAATCAATTCCACTGGCACTCGGGGCGCGAGCGCACAGATTAGCTCGTAACCGATCGTGCCGGCAGCGGCGGCAACCGTGTCTGCAGGGACCTTCTGCCCCCATAGCTCCACCCTACTTCCGATCTGTGCATCCGGCGCATTGCGTAAATCAATAGTAATCATGTCCATCGATACCCGTCCCGCAGTCGGACAAATCGCTGCAGCGCCACCGTTCTCAACCCATACCGGGGTTCCGTCCGGCGCATGGCGTGGATAGCCATCCGCATAACCACAGGCAATCACCCCAATCCGCATTGCTTCAGATGCTGTGTAACGACCGCCATAGCCGACATGCTCGCCAGCGGCCAAATGCTGGATATCAATAATTTCACTGGTCAAAGACATGACGGGCTCAAGGTGCGCATGTTCAATATCCGCATGGATCCCAGTTGGAGACAGTCCGTACAACATGATTCCAGGGCGCACCCAGTCGCCTAAGGCAGTTCGGTGCCACAGAATGGCGGCTGAGTTAGCCAGGCAAGTTTCACCAGCCAGGCCATCGACTACCGCAGAAAAGCAATCCATCTGCTCACCCACGGTTGGCTTCTGATCCATTGCATCGGCATTGGCAAAGTGGGTCATGTGGTGTACGTGATGCCCCAATGAATGAAGCCGGTGATACATATCCCGATAAGTCGTAGGGGAAAAGCCCAGCCGGTTCATTCCCGAGTTGAGCTTCAGAAAAACCTGAAGCGCATGACCTGAGTGCTGAGCGAGGCGCTCAAGCAGTAGCACTTGCTCCTGGCAATGCACTACCAAATCACAATCCAGTGACACTGCTTCTGCGAGTTCTTCTGGCTCAAATAGCCCCTCAAGCAACAGGATACGGCCTTGCCAGCCTTGATTTCGCAGCCACTTCGCATCCCGCAGATCAAGCAAAGCAAATCCATCGGTCTGGTTTAAGCCTTCCAGGATGGACTCGAGGCGATGGCCATACGCAGCGGCTTTGACAACCGACCAGATCCTCGCCTCGGGGGCAAGCGCGCGCACCCTGGCCAAATTATGGCGAAAGGCCTCAATGTGAATGGTTGCCAAAATAGGCCGATTCATATCTGAAACCCCTTTCATGTTTTAATGCTGTAAATGACTCGATTGTACGAATGAACCGTAGTTTTTACACCATTATGGCGGCGCAATTTTTTTCGTCGCTGGCCGATAACGCACTCCTCATTGCGGCTATTGCACTCCTAATCCAGCTGGATGCTCCGGATTGGATGACCCCATTGCTAAAGCTATTTTTTGTCCTGTCTTATGTCCTTCTGGCCGCCTTTGTGGGTGCGTTTGCAGACTCTAGGCCCAAGGGCAACGTCATGTTCATCACCAACACCATTAAGTTTGTGGGCTGTGCCGTCATGTTGTTTGGTAGCCACCCCTTGCTATCGTATGCCATTGTCGGTCTTGGCGCTGCCGCGTACTCCCCTGCCAAATACGGCATCCTTACTGAATTACTTCCCCCAGAGCGCTTGGTCGCCGCCAATGGCTGGATTGAGGGCCTAACCGTTGGCTCCATTATCTTGGGTACGGTTTTAGGCGGTGTACTGATCAGTGTTGGGGTCTCCTCCCGTTTGCTTGGTCTTGATCTACCCATCATTGAAACGGGCATCGATACACCGGCCGAAGCCGCTATTTTGGTCATTATGATGATTTACATCATCGCAGCGCTCATTAACCTCAAAATCCCCGATACTGGCGCACGTTACGTCGCTCAAAAAACAAATCCGATTGAGTTAGTAAAAGACTTTGCGCATTGCTTTAGAACCCTATGGAATGACCGTTTGGGTCAGATCTCCTTGGCGGTAACCACGCTCTTTTGGGGCGCCGGCGCCACCTTGCAATTCATTGTTCTCAAGTGGGCTGAAGTTGCACTCAACATGAGTCTTTCGCAAGGCGCTATTTTGCAAGCCATCTCCGCCTTTGGCGTTGCCGGAGGTGCAGTCTGGGCCGCCAGCCGCATTCCCCTGAAGCAGTCCTTGAAAGTCTTGCCGTACGGAGTGGTGATGGGTATCGGGGTATGCTTCATGGCTATTTACCATATCGATATGATCCCGCCGATTGTGCTTGTCGAGTTTGGCAAAATGAAACTCACGCTCAATATGATTCCGCCGTATGCACTGCTGATTATGGTCGGCTGGCTAGCAGGCTACTTCGTGGTGCCCATGAATGCCCTCTTACAACATCGTGGTCACGTCTTGTTATCGGCAGGCCACTCGATTGCGGTGCAAAACTTTAATGAAAATCTGTCTGTCCTTAGCATGCTGATGCTGTATGCCTTGCTAATCTGGCTTGATGTGCCAATCGCATTTGTTATTACTGGCTTTGGCTTATCGGTCAGCATCATCATGATCCTCATCATGCGCCGGCATGCCCGCAATCAAGCAGAGTATGACTCCCTTCACCTCATCGGCGAAAGCAAACACTAGTAATCCGTTTGTTGATTCTGGGAGTTTAAAGACTTTGCAACACCGAGCGGGCTAGTAGCAAATCTTCCCAAAGCAAGACCTTCTCTTGTGGTCTTGCCAAGACTTGCGCCAATTCCAATGTTGCGATCAAAGGCACTTCGGCTTCGCCGTGGATCAATGAATGGATGGCACCACGCAACTCATTTAAGGGAGCCTGTTCACCGGTCAAGCGCTGTGCACTCGCTGCGCCAAATGCAATCGCTACCAAGGGCACTGTGCTTGATTCGATCAGCGCATCGATGATGGCCTTTTGGTCTTGCCAGGCCCAAGCGCCATTCGGCAAGCCCAGTACCCGCACGATATTTTGGAACAGCGTTAAGGCATCACCCTGCGGTTTAGTGCCGATAAAAATCCAGCGGCCGCTAATCTCAGCACCGCGCTCCGATGGGTTTGCTGTGGGCTCAGGTGACGCTTGAGCATTGCTTTGAGATGCTGCGGGCGTGACCGTAGAAGCGCTGAGACCAGAGCGGTCAACCCATTCTGTGATGCCCATTTCCTTTAGAAAGGAGGATCGCATGCTTGCGTTATTGGATGGAGCGGAATTCATGGTGCCTCAAGGGTAATCGATTTTGCCATGACACCGGCATCTTCGCGCTTGCCAGTGACGTCATCCGCTGGGTAATACCCTCTGCGCACGCCAATGATGGCATAACCCATCCGTTCATATAATTTGACTGCGGGGACATTGGAGGGGCGCACCTCGAGAATAATGCGGCTCATTTTCTGCCGCATCGCAATGCCCTCAATGGCTTGCATCACACGGCTGCCAATGCCATTACGTCGCAACGCGGGATCAATGGTGATGTTGAGTAAATGCAATTCGTCAACGGCCGGATACAAAATGCAATAGCCCCACAATCCCGGCAAATGTGCTGCTAACTCTATATTAGGCGTCATCTCCGGTCGAATGCAATAAGCCCAATGCCCCGCAGTCAATGAATCCAAAAAATTACCTTGTGTCCAAGGATGGGTGTGCGAGATTGCTTCCAAGGCCATGACCGCTCGCATATCCGATGGCTGCATCGGCGTGAAGGTCAATTGGGTATCCTGGGTACTCATCATTTAAGGCATTAATTAAAAGGGGGATTGCTGCAATCCAAAATAGAAGCTGCTATTTTGCACCACGTTCGGCGCTCGTCAGCGCTACTTTATTGCGGACATACAAAGGCTCTAATTAATCCACGGTA
>JBIPON010000176.1:0-3919 GCA_044379065.1 Polynucleobacter sp.
GGCCAACATCGCCCTTGCACAACGCATTACTCCGCTCGCGCTGACCCCAAAAGCCCCATCCAACTGACTGGATGGTATATGCTGCTCAAAAAAGTTGGGGTATTGCGTAACGGCGCTGCCAAACACGCATTCGCTCAAGCTCATTTGAATATCCTCTGGCTTACTCAGTTGAATATCACCGATGCGCTCTGGCAATGCCGCATTGTCGCCACCTTCTTGCGCAGCTTTCATCACACTGTAATTAGCCCAATACACTTCACCCATACGGGCATCAATCGCCACCGTGAATTCATGTTTGCCGGCATCCATCGCCTGTATCAAGAGGTTATCGATTGCACTAGCAGCGATGGCATCCAGGCTTGCAACCGGGGCAACTGGCAAATAGCTAGCAAGGGCTAAGCCTTGCACTACCGCAACCGCTAAGCGGACTCCGGTAAAGGCGCCTGGACCAATACCCACCGCAATCGCATCCAAGTCCCGTAATGTAATTCCTTCTTGCTGCAGTAATTCTGTAATCCATGGCAAGAGATGCTGGCTGGCTGCCGGCCCCAATATTTCGTGACGCTGCGCCACGCCTTTGGCCGACGGATCAAGCGAGAGCGCAACCGAACACCAGGCCGATGAAGTGTCAATCGCCAGAATACGTTTCAAGACGGGCACTAGGAAGACAATGCGTGAATGATGTCCGGCGGCGCCTGAACCAGCTCAATCAGAACACCCTCACCCCCAAATGGAAATTCATCATTGCCTTTGGGGTGAATAAAAATAATATCGTGGCCTGCAGCCCCTTTACGAATTCCGCCAGGGGCAAAACGCAAGCCTTTACTGCTGAGCCAGTCATGGGCTATTTGTAAATCATCTACCCATAGGCCAATGTGGTTCAGAGGGGTTTGGTGTACCGCTGGTTTTTTCGCGATATCGACGGGCTGCATCAAATCCACTTCAACCTCATGTGCACCTTGACCGATAGCACAGATGTCTTCGTTGACGTTTTCCCGTTCAGATACGTAGGTATCTTTAAAGGTAAAGCCAAGCAAATCGACCCACAAGGAACGCAAGCGTTGCTTGTCTTCGCTGCCAATAGCAATTTGCTGAATGCCTAGAATACGAAATGGCCTTGCGTCAGTCATGCTCTGTCCTTTATTCAAAGCGAATAATGATTTGATCCACTGCCAGGCTATCGCCCTCTTTAGCTAAGATCTCAGAAACAATGCCATCCTGTAATGCGGAGAGGGTATTTTCCATTTTCATGGCCTCAATCGAGGCAAGTTTCTGACCTGCTGTAACGTGATCACCTGCGCGCACCAATAACTTAGTTAAAAGACCTGGCATCGGCGATAAGACCATTTTCGAGGTGTCCGGCGGCAACTTGATCGGCATACGCGCCTGCAACTCGGCACCAAGCGGACTTAACACCATGCATTCGTATTGCGCGCCATCCAGCACTAAATGGTAACGAATGCCTCGGCGTTCGACTTGTGCCGATATGGACTGCGTACCATTGATGGCGGCATTCAGAACAATTTGTCCTGGGCGCCAATCACTGACGATATCGTAGCGACTAATGCCCTCTGCAGTTTCTACATAAACCGAGTAGACGCCATCCTTGAGCTCAACCCGCGTCGGTACATTGATGGGATCATTCATCGACCCCACTCGTTTTCCAGTTACCAATACAAATTTTTTGGCAATCTGCATCTCGTGGCCTGGCAGCTGACCGTCAATCACTTGAATGTATTCCAGATAGCGTGTACGCATGAAGGTGGCGAGCGCAGCCAGGCGATTGGGATCAGATGGCTGAACGGAATCCCGCTGAAATCCATTGGGGTACTCTTCCGGAATAAAGCCGGTTGTAAAGTCACCCGAAACAAAGCGGGGATGCTGCAAGAGCGCTGCCTGAAAGGCGATATTCGAATGAATTCCACGAATCACAAATTGATTGAGCGCGTGGCGCATTTTATGAATCGCATCCATCCGGTCGCGGCCATGCACAATCAGCTTAGCAATCATTGAGTCATAGTACATCGGGATTTCACCACCCTCATAAACACCCGTATCAACACGGACACCATTTTCTTCTGCTGGAGGACGGTATTTCACGAGACGGCCAGTGGATGGTAAAAAATTACGGAAGGGATCGTCGGCATTAATCCGGCACTCCATGGACCATCCATCTAACTTAAGCTGATCCTGTGTAAAGGAGAGCTTTTCACCAGCAGCAACCCGAATCATTTGCTCGACTAAATCCAGTCCTGTAATCGATTCGGTCACAGGATGCTCGACTTGCAGGCGGGTATTCATCTCCAGAAAGTAAAAGGATTTGTCTTTACCGACGACAAACTCAACCGTGCCAGCCGATTGGTAATTAACGGCGCGCGCCAAGGCAACGGCTTGCTCGCCCATGGCTTTGCGGGTGGCTGGGTCAATAAAGGGTGATGGCGCCTCTTCGATTACTTTTTGGTGACGGCGCTGAATCGAACAGTCACGTTCCCACAGATAAACAATATTGCCATGGGCATCGCCGAGTATCTGAATCTCAATGTGGCGCGGACCCTCGACAAACTTCTCAATAAACACGCGGTCATCACCAAAGCTGTTCATGGCCTCAGTGCGGCACGCTGCAAAACCTTCGAACGCCTCTTGATCGTTGTGCGCAACCCGTAAGCCTTTGCCGCCGCCACCTGCGGAAGATTTGATCATCACCGGATAACCAATATCCTTGGCGATTTTGACTGCGACGTCTGGGCTATCAATCGCTTCGTTAAAGCCCGGAATGGTATTGACCTTGGCTTCCATGGCTAATTTTTTGGAGGCGATCTTATCGCCCATAGCGGCAATTGATGCAAACTTAGGTCCGATAAAGATAATGCCCTCTTCTTCGCAGCGCCGGGCAAATTGCTCGTTCTCGGATAAAAATCCATAGCCAGGATGTACCGCTTGAGCGCCAGTATCTTTACAGGCCTGAATGATGCGGTCCATCACCAAATAGGATTCACGCGATGGCGCAGGTCCAATGCAGACGGCCTCATCGGCAAGCTGCACGTGCCTTGCTTCGCGATCGGCCTCAGAAAATACAGCAACCGTCTGTATGCCCATGCGTTTCGCTGTTTTAATCACGCGGCACGCAATCTCGCCACGATTGGCAATCAGGTTCTTTTTAAATAGAGTGGTTTTCATGGGATCTTGCCTATCGATTACAGGGGAATATTGCCGTGTTTACGCTCTGGATTTTTGAGATCCTTGTCTTTGAGCATGGCCAGTGAACGCGCAATGCGCTTGCGCGATTCGTGCGGCAAGATCACGTCATCAATGTAACCGCGACGGCCCGCCACAAAGGGGTTGGCAAACTTGGCTTTGTATTCTGCTTCGCGCGCCGCGATTTTTTCTGGATCGCCCTTCTCTTCGCGAAAGATAATTTCGACCGCGCCTTTCGGACCCATCACGGCAATTTCAGCCGAGGGCCAGGCAAAATTCACATCGCCGCGCAGGTGCTTGGATGCCATCACGTCATAAGCACCGCCATAGGCTTTGCGGGTAATCAAGGTTACCTTCGGAACCGTGCAATCCGCATAGGCATAGAGTAATTTCGCGCCGTGCTTAATAATGCCGCCGTATTCCTGCGCAGTACCCGGCATAAATCCAGGGACATCAACCAAAGTGACGACCGGAATATTGAAGGCGTCGCAAAAACGCACAAAACGGGCAGCCTTGATTGATGCCTTGATGTCTAAACAGCCAGCCAAAACCAGGGGTTGATTGGCGACGATGCCAATCGTTTGCCCTTCCATCCGGCCAAAACCAATCAAGATATTTTTGGCGTAATCGGGCTGCAACTCAAAGAACTCCCCATCGTCTGCAATCTTGCGAATCAACTCATGCATGTCATACGGTTGATTCGGATTAGCGGGCACCAAGGTAT
>JBIPON010000181.1:0-3763 GCA_044379065.1 Polynucleobacter sp.
AATTGGCAGCCCAGAAGACCCTAACGCACCACAAAAAATGGTGCAGGTTATTCGAATTGATGAAGGCATCCGCAGCTTTATTCAGATTCAAGACATTACTGCCAACATTGCGCTTCACCAAGAAACTCAGCGCGAGAACCGCCTCACCGCGATGGGTAAGATGGCCGCAGGAATTGCACACCAATTCCGCACACCACTTGCTACCGCTCTGCTTTACTCGTCGCATCTTTGCGACGATGAAGTGCAGCCCGACATGGCAAAAGAATTTGCCTTGCGCCTACGCAAGCAGTTAATGGACCTGGAAAAACTCTCGCAAGACATGTTGCGATTTATTTCCAATCGCCCCAATAAAACGGTACTCGCTTCTGCCAAGCAACTGATTGAAGAAGCGCAAGCCAGTATTCAGGCGCTCTTTGAAACCAAGGGGGTCACACTCTCCATTCAGTGCGCTATTCCCGATACGGTGATGTTGCTGGTAGAGCCGAAATCCATCCCCAATGCCTTGGTGGCGATTCTTGAAAATGCCCTCGCTGTTTCAAAGGCCAACGATACCGTCGTGCTAACCGCAACAACCGAATCCAAAAAACTCATCGTCACGATTGCAGATCAAGGCCCCGGCATTGCAAGCACCATGATTGATTCTTTATTCGAGCCTTTTTCTACTACCAGCGCCAATGGCACGGGCCTGGGCTTATCGATCGCTAAAAATACCTTCGATGCGCACCGCGGAACCATTGGCGTTCACAACACCCATGAGGGTGCTGTGTTCAAAATCACCCTGCCCGTTACCCAATCTTAAAACCCAATCTTAAATACGCACAAGCGGCTTACTCAAATGAATGAATCCATCGATGCACGTTTTCCGGTAATTTTGGTTGAGGACGATGAGGACCTCCGGGAAGCCATTGCCGTTACCCTGCGCATGAAGAACATTGACTTTGTAACGCACCAGCGAGCAGAGACCGTGGTACCCCTCTTGCGCCCAGGACTCAACACAGTATTGGTAACGGACTTTAAGCTGCCGGGTATGACTGGCCTCGATCTTTTAAAGATTGCACAAACGCAGTGCCCCGATCTGCCGGTTGTCATCATGACGGCGTTTGCAGATACCAAACTCGCAGTAGAGGCGCTCAAGGCAGGCGCAAGGGACTTCTTAATCAAACCGTTTGTGCCGCAACAGTTAATCGAAATTATTTCCCGCTATCACCCGCCCGCAGAGCCAAAAGCTAACTCCAATGTAGCAGTTGCATCAAATGAAACTGCCCCCAAAGCCAAGGAAACGGGTTCGCAAATTCGCCCTATCGAGCACAGCGTGATTGCCGTCGATCCCCAAAGTATTGCTACCTTCACGCGCTGCGAGCGGGTGGCAGCGACCGACACCAGCGTTTTAGTCACCGGTGAATCAGGTGCTGGTAAAGAGGTAATTGCACATCACATTCATAAAACATCCAAGCGTGCAAAAGGGCCTTATGTAGCGATTAATTGCGCTGCTATTCCAGAGACCTTACTGGAATCGATTTTGTTTGGCCATGAAAAAGGTTCCTTTACTGGCGCAACCAAATCCCAAGCGGGTAAATTTGAGCAAGCCCACAAAGGCACCCTCTTTTTAGATGAGATTGGCGAAATGCCTGCGCCACTGCAAGCCAAACTCTTGCGTGTGTTGCAAGACAAAATGATTGAGCGCATTGGCTCAACCGATTCGATTCAGGCGGATGTGCGCATCATCGCGGCCACCAATTTAAATCTGCAAGAGCAAGTCAAGGCAGGCAAGTTCCGCGAGGATCTGTACTTTCGCTTAAACGTCTTCCCCATCCACGTTTTGGAATTACGCAATCGCCCGCTCGACATCATTCCCTTGGCCGAGTTCTTTCTAAAGCGCTACAGCATGAACATCGGCCGCGAGTCGTTGACGCTCAGTACCACCGCGAAAGCACTGCTGCAAAAATACCCTTGGCCAGGCAATGTACGCGAACTGGAAAATATCATCCAGCGGGCGGTTTTATTGGCCGATGGGGATCAAATCTATGCGGAAGATTTGGAATTGGACGATTCCCAGTTGACCCACCCTGGTCTCGCAGACCACCGCCCAAAAGAGCCAATAAATCAGGATTTGAGTAGCTCAATGCCCCAAAATGGCACAGAAATTGCATCAATAAAGGGTGAAATAGGCCAAGATATTGGATCGGTTGAGCGTGAACACATCCTCAAGGTCTTGGCGGAAGTAAATGGAAATAGAACAAAAGCCGTAGAAATATTAGGAATATCCGCTAGAGCCCTGCGCTACAAGCTGAAGTCTTATAAAGAAGCTGGCTTCCTTATTGATTGATTTTGTTAGATAATTGGATACATGAACACACCGAACGTAGATTCCATGGTTACCCGGATGCAGGCTTTAGCTGCTGCAGCCAGCGGCAAGCCTGTAACTACCGACACCCAAGATCCAAATCGGGTTGATTTTTCGGCCGTGCTCAAGAACGCCATTGAGAACGTCAATACCGCTCAAAATAGCGCCCAAGCAAAGGCTCAGTCCTTTACTCTCGGGGCTTCCGACACTTCCCTAGAAGATGTCATTGTTTCCTTGCAAAAAGCCAATTTATCCCTCCAAGGCATGATTGCCGTGCGAAATCGCTTAGTTGACGCCTACAAAGAAGTTACTAACCTGCAGGTGTAATTACCTGAAATACGAGCAACACCGTATTTAGCCAAAGCCCAGTTATTCTGGGCTTTTTTGTGCCCGCAGAATCTATTCTCCGCAAAAAATGCGGAGAATAATTGCGTTTGCGGAGAATAGGCGGCCTAATCTCCGCATTTTTTGCGGAGATTAGTTTTCTGCTCGGTAACCTGCAATTAGCTCTATAAAGGACGACTTCTGGCGGGCGCAGTACCAACTAGCAATTGGTCCGTAAGTCAAGCAGGGCAATTTAAATCTGTCTGTCGGAGATATTCTCTGGCTTAGGTATCACCTTACCATCGAGCTCATAAGCCCACGCCAGTACTTCTGCCACGGCGGCATACAGCTTAGGCGGCACCAATTCATTGAGTTTGAGTTGCATTAAAAATTCCACGAGCTCTGGCTCGGTTCGTGTGGGTATGCCCATTTCCTTGGCTTTTGCCAAGATTGCATCGGCAACGAAACCCTCACCTTGACCCGTAATGCGCGGCGCGGCGCTATTGATTTCATAGGCTAGGGCAACGGCTTTGCGGGTTTTTTTATCCGGCGCCAACAGTGCCTCCGCCCTTCAGGCTAACCTTTGCATCCGGATCAACTTGCGTTCGCATTTGCTCCAGCAAACCCGCAAATGAATTTGCCAATGTGCTTTGCGCTTCCGGCGCGCCCTCAACGGCGACGTGAACGCTCTCGCCAAACTGAGTTCCAACTACTTTGAAAGGGCCTAAATTAGGCAAGCTCACTTCCATCGTAATGCGGCTACCTTTTTGCAATTGCCCCGGCTGATCTGGATCGGCTTCCCAAGCATCTTCGCGATATAGACGCCCTTGCACATTGGGCATCAACTGGCCTTGCCATAAAAGATCACCGTGGAGTAACAACTTTACCGAATCACGTACTGCAGCAGAGTCTGTCGCAATCTGCCCAAGCAACTTAGCGCTCTCAGACTCAACACTTCCGGCAGTGGCTAAAGGCTTGCCATCATCTTCACTGGCAGGAAAAAGTAAGCGCCGTAATTGATCGGCTGCAAATATTCCGGAGCTCTGTAAGTTTTGATACAAGACCGTCATTGCTAATTTGGGGTCTGCTGCATTG
>JBIPON010000182.1:0-3760 GCA_044379065.1 Polynucleobacter sp.
TATGAGTCTTTGGGAAGCGGCCTCAAAAATGAATTAAGCGGGACCATTGTGCTGGGCGCTTTAGTTTCAACCCTGATGGGGCATTTTGGGAAAGCCTTGGATGAATTAAAGCGCAACTACCCTGAACTGGAAATTAAATTGATTGCTGGATTATCGAGCGACTTCCTCGATCAAGTCCTAGACGGTAAGCTGGATGCAGCCATTGTGACGGAGTCGCCGTTTGCGCTACCCCAAAGCGCCATGTGGACTGAGTTATACAAAGAGCCCATGGTTCTCATACTGCCGCAAACCGGCTATAAACGGAGTCGATCAACGGTAAGCGACGAAACCATCCCGAAGAACTTACCCTTTATTCGGTTTGAGCGAAAAACATGGACCGGTCATTTGGTTGATCAAACCATCAAAATGAATAAACTCGCCATTAACGAAGGCATGGAAATTAACTCCGTTGAAGCAATTATTGAACTGGTTAGACAAGGACTTGGCTACTCCATCATCCCGCAACTAGCCAATATTGACTGGAAGCATGATCAGCGACTGCGCATTCATACTTTGCCAGGAAAAACTATTTATAGAAAAGTGGGCTTGCTCGAGCGTAAGCGGCATGGAAGGCAAAGTATTACGGCTGCCATTAAAGCCCAATTCTTAAGCGTACTTTCATAAAGCAGCGGACTAGTTGGTCCACGCGCGATTAATGATTTTCTTTGGCGTGGTTGATCGAGTATTTTGGTATTTCAACCACCAGGTCGTCTTTCGCAATAATGGCCTGGCACGACAGGCGCGATAAAGGATTGAGTCCCCATGCACGATCCAGTAAATCTTCCTCGTTTTCATCGGGCTCATTGAGGCTGTTAAACCCTTCACGCACGATCACGTGACAGGTGGTACAGGCACACACCATATCGCATGCATGCTCAATGGGTATGTCGTTTTCCAGTAAGGCTTCGCAAATGCTGGTACCGGGGGATACCTCGAGTACAGCACCATCGGGGCAGTATTCAGGGTGCGGCAAAATCACAATTTGGGTCATTACTTGATCTCAATCGTTTAATTAAATTTCGGAAACGCTTTTGCCGGTTAAGGCTTTTTGAATACTGGCATTCATACGCTTTTGTGCAAAATCATCGGTTGCTTTAGCGGCATGATCAACGGCACGCCGTAGTACATCGCTATCTTCCTCTGAGGATAAAGTGCTTTGCAATGTTGCCATTGCTTGATCTACTGCAGTACGCTCTGCGTCACTTAAGAGATACCCGTCGCTACTTACCGCAGCTTGTACCGCATCCAGTAAGCGCTGGGCTGATACCCGCTCTTCACGCAGGGCTCTTGCTTTTAAATCAACCTGAGCAGATGCAAAGCCATCTTGGAGCATCCGCGTAATATCTGCATCGCTTAAACCATAGGATGGTTTGATATCGATCGAAGCCTCAACGCCCGAGCCCTGCTCGGTAGCACGTACCGACAACAAGCCATCAGCGTCCACCTGAAAGGTCACCCGAATGCGCGCTGCTCCAGCCACCATGGGCGGTATACCGCGGAGCTCAAACTGACCAAGTGAACGGCAATCCGCCGAGGTTTCGCGCTCACCTTGAACTACATGCAAGGCTAACGCAGTTTGGCCATCTTTGAAGGTAGTGAATTCTTGTGCCCGAGCAACGGGTATGGGTGTGTTGCGCGGAATAATCTTTTCTACTAACCCACCCATGGTTTCAATACCAAGGGAGAGCGGAATCACATCGAGTAACAACCATTCTTCATTTTTACCTTGGTTTCCAGCAAGCAAGTCGGCTTGCATTGCAGCGCCCATGGCAACTACTTGATCGGGATTCAGGTTATTCAATGGGGCCGTACCAAAAAGCTCACCCACCGCGCGCTGCACATGCGGCATGCGGGTTGCACCGCCCACCATAACAACGCCTTTTATTTCGTCTGCCTTGAGACCAGAATCACGCAATGCCTTGCGTACTGCCGCCAATGTTTTGGCGACCAAGTTCTGCGTCATCTCAAAAAATTGTGCCTGACTAACGCCCACATTTACTACAGTGCCGTCACTCAGTGTTTGGTGTACTCGCGCCAAGGGATTGTGGCTTAGCTGTTCTTTGGCCGTTTTACAGGCCATCAGCAAAGCGCGGTGATCTTGAATCGAAATCGGGGCTAACTTGGCTTGTTCGATCACCCAGCAGTACAGGCGATGGTCAAAATCATCGCCGCCTAATGCCGAATCACCGCCGGTAGATAAGACTTCAAAAACGCCTTTGCTCATCCGCAAAATCGAGATGTCAAAGGTACCGCCGCCTAAGTCATAAACCGCATAAAGGCCTTCGGATGCGTTATCGAGTCCATAGGCAATGGCTGCTGCAGTTGGCTCGTTGAGCAAGCGCAAGACCTCGACCCCTGCTAATTTGGCAGCATCTTTCGTGGCCTGCCGCTGTGCATCGTCAAAGTAGGCTGGGACTGTAATCACAGCACCAACGATGTTGTCGTTTACCGAATCCTCAGCCAACTGCCGCAGCCGCGCTAAGATCTCAGCGGACACTTCGATGGGACTCTTATCGCCCGCAACCGTACGCAACTTCAACATGCCGGGCTGATCTACAAAGTCGTATGGGGCATTTTCCAAATGGTCTACATCACCGAGGCCACGACCCATAAAGCGCTTGACGGACACGATCGTATTCTTGGGATCGCTGACTACACTCTCGAGCGCTTCAAATCCAGCTTGGGTTCTACCACCCGGCAAATAGCGCACAACCGATGGAAGCAATTCGCGCCCTTGCTCATCTGCCAAGACCTTTGGCAGGGCGTCGCGCACCACCGCAACCAAGGAGTTAGTGGTGCCGAGATCGATACCTATTGCAATACGCCGCTGGTGCGGCGCAAGCGACATTCCGGGTTCAGAAATTTGTAATAAAGCCATTGATCATTAACTCAAGCAAGTGCCGCAATGGCGTCATCTAATTCAGTAGCAAATTTATCGATAAACAAAAGACCGCGAAGCAATTCGGCTGCCCGCTGGTAATTATGCGTCCGATCCATTGCCTCTGCTAACTCAACTAAAGCGGCCTTGTATGCAGCGTCGACTTCAGTAGTCAACGCATCAAGCGCAGCAAAATCATCCGCACTCTCCTCCAAACTGTCACGCCACGCCATTTGCTGCAAGAGAAATTCTGTTGGCATGGCTGTATTTGTTTCTAAGTTAGCCTCAACGCCATGCAGTTTGCACAGATACAAGCCGCGCTGAATCGGGTGCTTTAAGGTTTGGTGTGCTGTATTGGCTAAGGTAGCCATTTGCATGGCAATCCGCTGCTCACTGTCGCTACCTTGGGTATGGCGGTCGGGGTGAACTTCTTTTTGGATTGCGAGGTAGGCCTGATCTAGCTGCGCTAGATCCAAACTGAATTGCGGACTTAAACCAAAAAATTGAAAGTAATCCTCAGACGCGGAATGATTCGCCACAACCACACTCGTCCTTCATGTTTGGATTTTGAAACTTAAAACCCTCATTGAGGCCTTCACGCACAAAGTCGAGCTCAGTGCCATCAAGGTATGCCAAGCTTTTAGGATCAACAAAAATCTTTACCCCATTGGATTCAAACATCTGATCTTCAGGAGCGACGTTGTCCACATACTCCAACTCATAGGCTAAGCCAGAACAGCCGGTCGTGCGAACACCTAGACGTAAACCGCAGCCTTTGCCACGCTTCTGAAGGTTACGATTGACGTGTGCAGCGGCTTTTTGGGTGAGTGTAATTGCCATAAG
>JBIPON010000183.1:0-3706 GCA_044379065.1 Polynucleobacter sp.
CCTATTCTGATTTGGACTCTGCCGTATCGTCATTCCAAGGTGGCGCATTTGAGTACCTAACTAAGCCGTTTGATCTCGAAAAGACGATTGAGTTAATACGCAGGGCAATCGGGGAGAGTGAGCGTTCTCAGCCTGTAGCAAAAGAGCCGCGCTATTGGCAGCAAGAAACACCCGAGATTATTGGCCAAGCGCCTGCGATGCAAGAAGTCTTTCGATCGATTGGCCGTTTGGCACAATCCCATGCAACGGTTCTGATTACGGGTGAGTCAGGCACTGGTAAAGAGCTCGTTGCCAGGGCGCTGCATAAACACAGCCCTCGGGCCAAGAGCCCCTTCGTTGCCTTTAACATCACGGCCATTCCAAAAGACCTGCTTGAGGCTGAGCTATTTGGCCACGAGCGTGGCGCATTCCCAGGGGCACAAACCATGCGCCGCGGGCGTTTTGAGCAAGCCGACGGCGGCACACTGTTTTTGGACGAGATCGGTGATATGCCATTTGATTTGCAAACCCGTCTGCTGCGTGCCTTAACCGACGGCCATTTTTATCGTGTCGGTGGGCATGACCCGATTCGAGCAAATGTTCGCATCATTGCTGCGACCTATCAAAATTTAGAGGCGCGCGTAGCTAGTGGCTTATTCCGGGAAGATTTATTGCATCGATTAAACGTGATTCGATTGCGATTGCCCGCATTGCGCGAACGTACTGAGGATATTCCTGTGCTGGCGCGCCACTTCATGCAGCACTGCGCCAAGGCGCTGGCTGTAGAGCCAAAGCGTTTATCGGATGAAGCCATTAAAGTCATTTCAGAAAAACCATTTCCGGGTAATGTGCGCCAACTTGAAAACCTCTGCCATTGGCTAACTGTCATGGCGCCTGCCGCTGAAATTGGCATTAGCGATTTACCAGCTGATTTGGATGTGCACAGTGGCATCACTGAATCAGTACAAGCCGAGGTGCAGGGCGGCACTGTCATTCCAACGCAACGCAATGCGTCTGGCGACTGGGAAAGTGGGCTTGGACGGCTCGCCGTTAAAATGCTGCAAGAAGGTCATAAAGATGTATTTGATGCACTGACCGCGCGCTTTGAAAAGGCGGTATTGCAAGCGGCATTGGAGGTAACTCGCGGGCGGCGTGTAGAAGCGGCGCAGCGTTTAGGAATTGGCCGTAATACCATTACTCGTAAATTACATGAATTGGGTATCGATGACTGATGTAACGCGGATTGCAGCTTGGAACGTTAATTCGATTAAGGTAAGACTACCGCAGGTATTGCGCTGGCTAGAGTCCCAAGAAAAAGCCCATACGCCAATCGATGCACTTTGCTTACAAGAACTCAAGCTAACGGATGACAAGTATCCGCATGCAGAATTTGAGGCAGCTGGCTACATTAGCCTTGCTGCGGGTCAAAAGACCTATAACGGCGTAGCCATTCTGTTACGCCGCGCTGCCTTAGCATCGATTGCTGCTGATGGTGATACTGCCTTTTTAAAGGCGGTACGGAATATTCCAGGTTTTGATGACGAGCAGCAACGCATTCTTGCTGCGACAGTCTGCTTCAAGGGTAAGCAGCCCATGCGTTTGATCTCTGCTTATTTTCCCAATGGTCAATCCCCCGATAGCGACAAGTTTCAATACAAGTTGGCATGGTTAAAGGCATTGCAAACTTGGCTAGAGTCTGAACTCAGCGCTCATCCACGCTTGGCTTTATTGGGTGATTTTAATATTGCCCCCGAAGATCGCGATGTACATGAGCCCGCAAAGTGGATTGGGCAAAATCTAGTATCGCCGGAAGAGCGTAGTGCGTTTGCGCAATTAATCGACTTGGGACTTTCTGATTCATTTCGGCTTTTTGATCAGGCACCCAAAGCATTTAGCTGGTGGGACTACCGCATGATGGGTTTTCGGCGCAATGCGGGCATGCGCATCGACCACGTCCTCTTAAGTGAAGCGCTCAAGGAGTGCTGCGTTGCTGGCCGTATCGATAAAGAGCCGCGCACATGGGAGCAGCCCTCTGATCACGCCCCCGTGATTGCCGACTTACGTCTCTAGCAACGCTGCAAACCTGCAAACCTTATTTAGTTACTTGCTACTTCCTCAAGTAAGCCGCCATGGCGCAACAGCGCTTCAATCGAAGGGTCGCGTCCGCGAAAAGCTTTAAACGACTCTGCTGCAGAGCGACTGCCGCCAACCTCCAGGATTTCAGTACGGTAACGCAAGCCCATGGCCTTATCAATCACGCTGCCACTCAATTTTCCCGCCTCTTCAAATGCAGCGTACACATCGGCAGAGAGCACCTCAGCCCATTTATAGCTGTAATAGCCAGCAGCGTAGCCACCCGCAAAAATATGACTGAAGGTATTAGGCCAGCGCGATAGGGCAGACTGGGGGATGACATTAAACTGATCGCCAATCTCTTTTGCAGTGCCTAAAACCGCCTGACCCTTGGCATGAACCGAATCAAATGAGGAATGCAGCCGCCAATCGGTTAAGGAGAAGACCACTTGGCGTAAAGTCGCTAAACCATTTTGGAAATTCTTGGCGGCCAGCATCTTCTCAAAGAGATCGCGCGGTAGGGGCTTGCCAGTATCGACATGGGCCGTCATTTTTTCGAGTACTTCCCATTCCCAGCAGAAATTCTCCATAAACTGGCTTGGCAGTTCTACGGCATCCCATTCAACGCCATTGATACCCGAAACGCCAAGAGCGCCCACTTGGGTTAATAGGTGATGCAGACCATGACCGCTTTCATGGAAGAGGGTGATCACATCATCATGGGTAATGGTGGGTTGCTTTAGTTTCCCATCGACCTTCACCGGCGCTGCAAAATTACAGACCAAGTAGGCAACCGGTACCTGCACCTCGCCATTGGGTAATAGGCGCCTACCGCGCGCATCATCCATCCACGCGCCGCCGCGTTTGCCTGGTCGCGCATACGGATCAAGGTAAAAATAGGCGACTACTTCACCGTCCGGATTGCTGACCGAGAATGACTGAACCGTGTCGTGCCAAATGGGCAGGTCAGCAGGCTTGATGTGAACGGAGAATAGGGTCTGAATTAAACCAAACAGGCCATCGAGTATTTTAGGCAGTGGAAAGTATTGCTTGAGCTCATTTTCTGAAAAGGCATAGCGTGCCTGTTTGAGTTTCTCGGAAAGAAATGCAATATCCCATGGCTGAATTGGATCTTCTTTTGTAGTTCCTAAATTAAATTCAGTACGGGCAAACTGCTGCAAAGTCTCCCAATCCAATTTGGCAAAGGGTTTTGCGCGCCGAGCAATATCAACCAGAAAGCGATCGACTTCATCAACGGTGCGCGCCATTTTGGGCGCAATGCTCAGTTCGGCGTAATTGCTGTAGCCGAGCATCAGCGCTTCTTCATTGCGTAAACGCAATTGATCCAGCATGTTTTGGGTGTTGTCCCACTCCGCCTGACCAGCGCCGTATCGTGGCCCCAGTTCGGACGCGCGAGTAACGTAGGCTTCATACATGCGCTGCCGTAATGCCCGATTTTCTGAATACTGCTGTACCGGGTAATACGAAGGGAAGTGCAGGGTAAAAGCCCAGCCGGATTTGCCTTGCTCTTTGGCTGTGTCAGCTGCTGCTGCAATCGCATCCTCAGGCAGCCCGATTAACTCAGCGGGATCGGCTATGACATAAGAGAAGCCATTGGTTGCATCCAGTACGTGATCGGAAAAGGCCTTACCCA
>JBIPON010000184.1:0-3647 GCA_044379065.1 Polynucleobacter sp.
TTACGGCATGCTATCGATTGGCAATGAAGTGATCGTGACGGGTTTTGCGGGCGGGCGTTTTGGCATGATTGGGATTGCCAATGGCGGACTCGTTTGGGAAACCCCGATCTCCTTTCCGAAAGGCTTCTCCGAAATCGAACGCCTCAATGACGTGAGTGCTAAACCGAGCATGGAGGGTGAGCGGATTTGTGCGGTGTCTTATCAGGGTCGCATTGGCTGCGCACAAGCGCGTACCGGCACACTGATTTGGTTTAAAGATTTTTCCAGCTTCACTGGCACCACGCAAAGTACCGAGTTTGTTTTTGCCGCCAATGAAAAGTCCCACGTTACGGCATTTCGGAGCAGTGATGGCGTTCAGGTATGGGAGAACACCCAACTGACCTGGCGCGATGTTGGCGAACCCTTAGCCATCGGACGGGTGGTCTTAATGGGCGATAAGCAAGGTTACATTCATGCGATGTCGCAGGCGGGTGGCGAGATGCTCGCGCGCATTCGCCATGACACCACGCCGGTGACTGCAGCACCGATCGCAGTAGGCGGCTTGATTCTGGTTCAGTCTCAAGGTGGCAAATTAGCGGCGTACAGCCCCAAATGAAGCCAGTCATCACCATCGTCGGCCGACCCAACGTCGGCAAGTCCACTTTATTCAATCGCTTGACGCGTTCGCGCGATGCCTTGGTTGCCGACTTTTCTGGCTTAACCCGCGATCGCCATTACGGTAACAGCCGCATTACCTCGCGTGAGTTCATTTGCGTGGACACCGGTGGATTTGAGCCAGTAGCAAAAACCGGCATCGTGGCCGAGATGGCTAAACAAACCAAGCAAGCCGTTGCCGAATCCGATTTAATTATTTTCTTGGTAGACGGCCGTTTAGGTATGGCGCCGCAAGATCGCGTGATTGCCGATTTTTTACGCAAGACCGGACGCCCTGTTGTGTTGGCCGTCAACAAAACCGAAGGTATGTCGCAGGGCATCGTGACAGCTGATTTTCATGAGCTGGGATTGGGCGAGCCGTTTGCGATTTCCTCGGCACACGGCGACGGCGTTAAAACACTGATTGATGATGCGCTGGATGAGTTAGGCATTCCCGAGCCCGATGACAGCGCTGATGCTGACCCCTTAACGCCGCGCGCCATGAAGATCGCGGTGGTGGGCCGCCCCAATGTGGGCAAGTCGACCCTGATCAATAAACTCATTGGCGAAGAACGCGTGATTGCATTTGATATGCCGGGCACGACGCGCGATGCGATTGAGGTTCCGTTTGAGCGCAACGGTAAGTCCTATATCTTGATTGATACCGCTGGTTTGCGTCGCCGCGGTAAAGTATTCGAAGCAATTGAAAAATTCTCGGTCGTAAAAACCTTGCAGGCGATTGCCGATGCCAATGTGGTGATCTTGATGCTCGATGCACAACAAGATATTTCAGAGCAAGACGCGCACATCGCGGGCTTTATTTTAGAAGCAGGCCGCGCTTTGGTCTTAGCAATTAATAAGTGGGATGGCGTGGATCATTACGTCAAAGAGCGCTGCCGAGTCGAGATTGGTCAAAAGTTGCGTTTCTTGGATTTTGCAAATGTTCATCCTATATCCGCTAAAAAAGGCACCGGATTAAAAGAGCTCTTTAAGGATGTGGATTTGGCGTACGCCGCAGCCATGGCAAAACTACCAACCCCCAGACTGACGCGTATTTTGGCGGAGGCGGTAGAGCATCAACAACCCAAGCGCGTTGGCATGGGCCGCCCTAAGTTACGCTATGCCCACCAAGGCGGCATGAACCCACCGATTGTGGTGATTCACGGCAGTGCGCTCAGTGGTGTAACGGATAGCTATAAGCGCTATCTCGAAGGGCGCTTTCGGGAGGCGTTTAAGCTGCGGGGAACCCCCTTGCGAATTGAAATGCGCACCAATAAAAACCCTTACGTGGACGCAGATAAGGGCAAAAAACGCTAATCTAGCGCCTTCTTTTCCGCCGCTGTTTCAGGCTTGGCAAAAGTTTGGCGGGCGGTATATATTAATAACCATAGGGCGAATTTCCTTTGTTGTGTAGTGGCCCGGCAGCACCTGAATAAAAGCAAGACTCCCACACATCCAATAATGAATAAGGAGCAGTATGAATAGCAATAAGACCCAACTCCTTCAGGACCCTTTCCTGAATACCTTGCGCAAAGAGCACGTTCCTGTATCGATTTACTTGGTTAACGGTATAAAGCTGCAAGGCAATATTGAATCCTTTGACCAGTACGTCGTTTTGTTACGCAATACCGTGACACAGATGGTCTACAAACACGCCATTTCGACCATCGTGCCGGCACGCGCAGTAACCTTCCGTGCGGATGAGGACGAGCCTTCTGCATAAAACCGGCATTGATCCCGTTCGCGCAGTCCTAGTAGGAGTCGATTCGGGGCGAGAGGATTTTCCTGACAGCATGGCTGAACTCAGCCTTCTGGCCGATAGCGCAGGCTCCATTCCAGTAGCAAGCGTTGTGGCACGTAAAGGGCGTACCGATCCCGCCTTGTTTGTAGGATCCGGTAAGGCCAATGAAATCAAACGCGCCTTAGAAGACAACGACGCTGAGCTCGTTATCTTTAATCACCCCTTATCCCCAAGCCAGCAACGCAATTTAGAGCGCCACCTCGGCCATCATGTGATGGATCGTACGGGCTTGATCTTGGATATTTTTTCGCAGCGCGCGCAAAGCCACATTGGTAAAACCCAGGTGGAGTTGGCGCAGGTACGCTACCGGATGTCACGTCTGGTGCGGGCTTGGAGTCACTTAGAGCGCCAAAAGGGCGGTATTGGTTTGCGCGGTGGTCCTGGCGAAACCCAGATGGAGCTAGATCGACGCATGCTGGCGACCAAAGCCAAACGCCTTGAGCTTGAACTCGAGAAGCTACAACGCCAGCAGCGGACTCAGCGGCGGTCACGTAGCCGCAAGGACGTGTTCTCGGTTTCCTTGGTGGGCTACACCAATGCCGGTAAATCGACCTTGTTTAACGCCTTAACCAAGGCCGATACTTATGCCGCTGATCAGCTCTTTGCCACCTTGGATACCACCTCGCGTCGGGTATTTTTGCCTGAAGTCGGGTCGATTGTGGTTTCCGATACGGTTGGATTTATCCGGGATTTACCGCATCAGCTGGTGGAGGCCTTCCGGGCAACCTTGGATGAGACCATCCATGCCGACTTGATATTGCATGTGATTGATGCCTGTAGCCCAGTGGCCAAGGAGCAGCAAGCCCAGGTTGAGGCGGTTTTGGCTGAAATTGGGGCTGATTCCATCCCCCGGCTAGAGGTGATGAATAAGATTGACCTGATGCCCCAGACCTTTACGAAAGGGCCCATGGTTGTAAGGGATATTGAGGGTCAGCCAAGCCGCATTTATCTGTCGGCGCAAACGGGGCTGGGCCTTGATTTACTGAGGGAAACTCTCGCTCAAAGCGCTGTAATGACTGATAGAATTAGGGATCAACACAACCGACCTAAGTCGCAATTGACTACGGAGGAGCTGTTGGCCCCTATGACAGAACGACCCGATTCCGCTGAATTTAACCCGATTCCACTAAAACACTATTTACCCCATGATGCGTAGACTGCTTTCGATTTTTTCGGTAAATGACCCTGGCTGGGGTAATTCGCCACGTCCAAA
>JBIPON010000041.1:0-11407 GCA_044379065.1 Polynucleobacter sp.
GGGAAATTCAAAAAGCCCGAATCGCGCGGGGCGATCTCCAGTAAGCACTAAATTAGTGCATACGGCACCGCCCCTGCATTGAGCCTAGCTTAAATCCGACTTGGCCAGCATTTCCCAAGTTCCGACAACGCTATCGGGATTGAGGGAAATCGAGGTAATGCCCTTCTTCACCAACCAACGCGCAAAGTCGGGGTGATCCGATGGGCCTTGACCGCAAATACCAACGTATTTGTTTTGCTTTAAGCAGGCATCAATCGAGCGCTCAATCATGAACTGTACGGCTGGATCACGCTCATCAAAGTCGATTGCAAGTAACTCCATGCCCGAGTCCCGATCCAGACCTAAGGTGAGTTGGGTCATGTCGTTGGAGCCAATCGAGAAGCCATCAAAGTACTCTAAGAATTGATCGGCCAGAATGGCATTCGATGGAATCTCGCACATCATAATCAGACGTAGGCCATTCTCGCCGCGTTTGAGCCCAAACTTAGCCATCATGTCGATCACGCGCTCTGCCTGCTTAATTGTGCGCACAAAGGGCACCATGATTTCAACGTTGGTTAGGCCCATGTCTTCGCGCACTCGCTTCATGGCAGCGCACTCCAGCGCAAATGCCTCGCCAAAATCGGCCGACACATAACGGGAGGCCCCGCGGAAGCCCAGCATCGGGTTCTCTTCATCGGGCTCATAGCGTGAACCGCCAATCAGTTTTTTGTACTCGTTTGACTTAAAGTCAGACAAACGCACAATCACGGGCTTGGGATAAAACGCGGCGCCAATCGTTGCAACGCCTTCAACTAATTTATCTTCATAAAAGGCGCGGGGACTTGCATAACCCCGGGCCACGCTCTCGACCGCACGCTTCAATTCCGGATCAATATTGGGGTACTCCAATACTGCACGGGGATGGAGTCCTATGTAGTTGTTAATGATGAACTCCAGGCGCGCCAAGCCAACGCCTTTGTTCGGTAACTGGCAAAAATCAAATGCCAATTGGGGATTGCCGATGTTCATCGTGATCTTGACGGGGATTTCGGGTAAATCGCCACGTGATACTTCAGTGACCTCAGTCTCAATCAGGCCATCGTAAATATTGCCTTCATCCCCCTCAGAGCACGAGACGGTAACCATCATGCCGTCTTGCAATTTGTCCGTCGCATCACCACAACCCACTACCGCAGGAACCCCAAGTTCGCGCGCAATGATTGCGGCGTGGCAAGTACGGCCACCGCGATTGGTCACAATGGCTGAGGCCCGCTTCATTACCGGCTCCCAATTGGGATCAGTCATGTCTGCTACCAATACATCACCTGGCTGCACCCGATCCATCTCGCTTGGATCGCGAATGATACGCACAGGACCAGCGCCAATCTTTTGACCGATCGCACGGCCCTTCACTAACACAGTAGAGTTGCCTTTGAGCTTGTAGCGCATCTCCACCTGCCCTGCCGCCTGACTCTTTACGGTTTCAGGGCGGGCCTGGAGAATATAGATGCGGCCATCCTTGCCGTCTTTGCCCCACTCGATGTCCATTGGACGACCGTAATGTTTTTCGATAATGACAGCAAACTTAGCCAATTCAGTAATGTCTGCATCTTCTAAAGAAAAGCGATTACGCATTTCTGGAGCAACATCTACTGTGACTACGCGCTCTGCAGAACCTGCGGGCGCAAATTGCATCTGGATTAGTTTAGAGCCCAATGAGCGGCGAATGATGGCTTTTTTACCTTGAGCCAAAGTAGTTTTAAAGACATAAAACTCATCTGGATTGACAGCGCCCT
The DNA here is from genome assembly GCA_044379065.1 of Polynucleobacter sp. Taxonomy (GTDB): domain Bacteria; phylum Pseudomonadota; class Gammaproteobacteria; order Burkholderiales; family Burkholderiaceae; genus Polynucleobacter. The sequence continues at coordinate 1,779 of JBIPON010000041.1, forward strand.
GCACCACCGTCTCACCTAAGCCGTAACTGGACGTGATGAAAACCACGTCCTCAAAACCCGATTCAGTATCCAGGGTAAACATGACACCGGCTGCGCCCAAATCGGAACGCACCATGCGCTGAATACCCGCAGACAGTGCAACTTCTGCATGAGCAAACCCTTTGTGCACCCGATAGGAAATCGCCCGATCGTTGTAAAGCGAGGCAAAGACTTCACGAATGGTTTTCAAGACATCATCAATGCCTTCCACATTTAGGAAAGTCTCTTGCTGACCAGCAAACGAGGCATCTGGCAAATCTTCTGCGGTTGCAGAAGAACGCACGGCAAATGAACCTTTGCCCGAATCATCCAACTTAGCAAAGGCAGTACGGATTTCTTGTTCTAAGCGGGGTTGCAACGGAGCCGTTTCAATCCAGCCGCGGATCTCTGCTCCCGCTTCTGCTAAGGCACGGACATCATCAATATTTAAATTGGCTAAACGCTGCTGGATGCGATCAGTGAGGGTGTTGTGGGCTAAAAAGTCCCGAAATGCTAGCGAGGTCGTCGCAAAACCGGTTGGGACACGAACCCCAGCAGAGGCAAGCTGGGAAATCATTTCGCCGAGGGAGGCATTCTTGCCGCCAACCGATTCAACGTCGGTCATGCGGAGTTCTTCAAAAGGTAAAACGTAAGCGTCTTGGTGTTTTGGGTTGGACATAAATACTCTCTAAAGATAAGGAAACCGGTGCTGCAGCCGAATAAATACGGCATACTTATATAAGACTATTGTAGTGCTAGCCCCTCCATTTCCCCTCAAAAAACCATGTCCAACATCACCCGCATTGTGTTTATTGTGTCCGACGGCACTGGAATAACCGCCGAGAACTTCAGCCAGTCGATTTTGGCCCAATTTGAGCTTACTTTTAAGCTGATCCGCATTCCATTTACCGATAGCGTAGAAAAAGCACTGAGCGCGGTAGAGGCTATTAATGAGGCATTTCAGCGCGATCAAGTCCAGCCAATTGTCTTCACCACCCTAGTCAATACCGAGCTCAATGGCATTGTCTCCAAAGCCCAAGGCCTGGTTCTGGATATGTTCCAGACGTTCGTTGCCCCCTTAGAACAGGCCCTGGGTTTACAGTCGACCCATGCCATGAATCGCTTGCACCACAATGCCGATACAGCAGCCTATAAAAACCGTATTGAAGCCATTAATTATTCGTTAGCACACGATGATGGCCAGTCCAACCAGAACTTGGCCGATGCCGATGTCATTTTAGTTGGGGTATCGCGTGTTGGTAAAACACCGACCAGCCTCTACCTTGCCATGCAGTACGGACTGAAGGCAGCCAACTACCCCTTAATTCCAGAAGATTTCGAGCGCGGTCAATTGCCTAAGGATTTAATTGCACACCGATCCAAGATTTTTGGTCTGATGATTGATCCCGAGCGGCTCTCCGAAATTCGCAATGAGCGTCGACCCGGTAGCAATTACGCCAAATTAGAGAATTGCCGTTATGAAATCAATGAAGCAACATCGATGATGCGCCGTCAGTCGATACCGTGGGTTCTAACCACCAGCAAATCCATCGAAGAAATCGCCACTACAGTGCTGCAAACCATCCGCTCCGATAAAACCATCCTGGGCTAGTTTCAGCTGTTCTTTTCAGCTCTTCTTGATTGCTTTACTACTACTGCGAACGCGCACCGTTTCAAACAAACACACCGCTGCTGCAGTAGCCACATTCAGCGATTCCACTTCCGAATGCATTGGGATCGATACGGCCTTTCCATGCATTAAAAACCCATGGCTAATGCCCTGCCCTTCGCTACCAAAAACCCAAGCAACCGGCTGACGTAACTGCTGATCCAGTGCGTATAGGGAGGCTTCACCATGGGCACTGGCCAAAAAAAATGGTGCGGTAATCCGCTCAATCGCCTGCTCGGTCGACCAACCCTCATGCAAGCGCAAGGTGCGATGCGCACCCATGCCTGCGCGCAATACTTTGCTTGACCAGAGGTGGGCGCAGCCAGTAATCGCAACCACGTCGACAAAGCCAGCAGCGGCAGCAGTTCTCAGCATAGCCCCCACATTGCCCGCATCCTGAATGCGATCCAGCACCAGCACATCCCCAGTGATCGCATCTTGACTTGAGGAATTAATCTGCGTGAGGGACTCTGGTAAGGAAAGTAGACCTGCAATCTGAGGGGCATTGGCGAGCTCGCTGAGTTCACCCCATAAACCCGCATCCAGATGAATGACGCGCGCATCCGGACAGGCAGCACAATGCTGACGAACTAGGTTATCAATTTCTGGATTGGCAATCCCAATATCCGAGGTGATTAAAACGCCCAAGGCGGGATCAGATGCCCAAGCCTGCACGATGTGAATGCCTTCCAATAAAACGCGTCCAGAACTGAGGCGCGCCTTTTGTCCTTTCGAGCCCGTTGCCTGAAGCGCCCTTAATTCTTTAAACAAGGGATTGTCGCGGGAGGAAATAAAGTCGCTCATACAGCAACCTGATCCAGTACTGCACGCACCGGAGAAAAGCTACGGCGGTGCTCAGGGCATGCGCCAAATTGACGCAGTGCAGCCAGATGAACGGGCGTGGGGTAACCCATGTGCTGCAAAAACCCATAGTCTGGATAGCGCGCGTGCAATGCTTCCATTTGACGATCACGCGTAACCTTAGCCACGATCGATGCCGCAGAAATCGCCGGCTCCTTACTGTCACCCTTAACGATCGCTTCTGCTGAGATGGGTAAGTTTGGGCAGCGATTGCCATCTATGAGGGCCTTATGAGGCCAGCAACCAAGGCGTGTGCACAAATCATCCACTGCCCTTTGCATGGCCAGCATGGTCGCCTGCAAAATATTGATCTGATCAATTTCAAGTGGACTTGCCTCACCCACACCCCAGGCCTTTGCTTTGATTACGATTTCTGCATATAAGGCTTCGCGCCGCGCAGGCGTTAAGCGCTTCGAGTCTTTAAGCCCCGCAATAGGATTGAGTGGATCGAGCACTACTGCGCCTGCAACGACTGCGCCAACCAAGGGGCCTCGCCCAGCCTCATCTACGCCGCAAATCCAGACGACCTCGCTCATCAACTTACCTGACGCCCTTGGCGCGTGTCCGTTATGGTTTGGGTGATCGCTTGCGCTACGAGCAAGCCCGTTGGCTTGCGTAGGGTCTCGTGCAGTACAGCAAAGCGCTCTTTTAGGCGAGCTACCTCAAGCGGCTTATCCAGCCAGTGCAAAACGGCTTGAGCCAGCTGCTCAGGCGTTGCATCGTCTTGTAGTAGTTCAGGGACAACGAACTCTCCAGCCAAGATGTTAGGCAAACCAACATAGGGTAGGTAACCTTGACGCTTCATGATTTGCGCAGTGAGCCACGGCACCTTATACGAGATCACCATCGGTTTTTTCCAAAGCGCTGCCTGCAAAGTTGCTGTACCACTGGCAATCAGCACTACATCCGCAGCTTCCAAGATCGTGTCGGCATTCCCGTCGATGAGATGAATCTGGATATTAGGGTATTGCATCCGTGTCCGTGCAGCTAGGTTTTCTAGAGCGGGACGAAGACGAGGCGTTGCAACGGGAACGACAAATTGGAGGGACTGCCCTTGCAGGCGGCTGGCAATTAAACCCATCGCCTCAAAAAAAACAGGGGCAATGTATTCAATTTCAGAAATGCGACTGCCGGGCAAAACAGCAATCACAAGCCCATCTAAATCAGTTCGCTCTAGCCCAGCGCTTTTCATCTCGGGAAACGCACTTAAGCGATCACGCGCACTCTTGGGGTCAACCTCTATGGGGATGGCACTGGCCAATGGATGACCAACATAACTTGCGGCAATGCCGGCACGGGCGTATATCTCAGTTTCAAAGGGAAAGATGCAGAGCACGCGATCTACCGCTTGCTTGATTTTTTTGATCCTGCCGCCACGCCAGGCCCAAATGGAAGGCGACACAAAATGGATCGTCGGAATACCTGCAGCGCGCAGTTTTAGTTCCACGCCCAAATTAAAATCCGGCGCATCGATACCCAGATACACATCAGGGCGATCTAAATGAATCAAGGTATTCAAAAGGTCTTTGCGCAGACGCAAAATCGCGGGGAGCTGAGTCAAGGCCTCAACATAGCCGCGCACACTTAGCGTCTCTATTGGCCAGCGTGAATCAAATCCTTCTGCCTGCATTAAGGGGCCGCCCACGCCATAAGCAGAAAGACCCGCCATCTCGGGAATCTGATTGAGTGCATGCAATACCGGTGCAGCCAATAAATCACCCGAAGGCTCACCGGCAACGCAGGCTAACTTAGGCAATTCAATCCTAGCGAATAATGCCGCGTGTCGAGGCGGCTATAAAGTCATGAAACTCAGTCAATTTTTGAGCCGTGGCTGCATCACTACTACTCTCATGAACCATTTTTTGAATCGCCACTTTGGCCTCTTCAAAACTCAGACCATCCTTATAAAGCACTTTATATGCTTGCCGTAGGGCTGCAATGGTTTCCGGTGAAAAACCACGCCGCTTTAGACCCTCTACATTGATTCCGTGAGGCGATGCTTTGTCACCCGCAGCAATCACAAATGGCGGGATGTCTTGCACCAAGGCGGAAGCGCCACCCAGCATCGCATGCTGGCCAATGCGAACAAATTGATGTACGCCCGACATGCCGCCCATAATAGCCCAATCATGCACGTGCACGTGGCCCGCTATCTGCGCATTGCTCGAAAAAATCGTGTTGTTGCCAATCTTACAGTCGTGTGCAATATGCACATACGCCATGATCCAATTGTCATTGCCCAGCTGGGTAATACCATCGTCTTGCGCTGTACCAGTATGAATGGTAGTGAACTCGCGGATGGTATTGCGATCACCGATCTGCAGACGGGTTGGTTCACCACGGTATTTCATGTCCTGTGGCGCACCACCGATGGCAGCAAAATGGGCAATGGTATTTTCAACACCCAAAGTTGTGTGGCCCTCGATCACGGTATGCGAGCCAATTTTGCTGCCTGCGCCAATTTGCACGTGCGGGCCAATGACGGAATAAGGGCCCACCTCCACATCACTGGCTAACTGGGCTTTGCTATCAACAATCGCAGTGGCATGAATTCGGCTCATTACACACCCTTGGTCCGAACGGCACAAGTAATGTTGGCCTCTGCTGCCAGCTCATCATTGACCGTTGCCTTGACTTGAAATTTATAGATCCCAGCCTTTTCACGCTCGAGGATGGCCGTCATAATAAGTTGATCACCAGGCAGAACTGGCTTTTTGAAACGGGCACCATCGATGCCTGCAAAGTAATAGATCGCATTCTCTGCCTTCGCTTCTGAGAAAGTGAGCAATGCCGCAGTTTGAGCTAAAGCCTCAATAATGAGCACCCCAGGCATCACCGGAAAATCCGGAAAGTGCCCCTGAAAGAAGGGTTCATTCATCGTGACATTTTTTAATGCCTTAATACTAACGCGTGGCGTTATCTCCAAAACACGATCGACCAGCAAAAAGGGGTACCGGTGCGGAAGCAGCTTCAGAATCTGATTAATGTCGATAGAAATGGCGTTAGTCATAAATGCAATCCAATAAAAAAGGCTAAATTAAATGACGAACAAACTAGCAGACAGAGTTGGCCTAATCCAGTTTGGTCTTCGTATTCTCTAAATGGCGTAAGCGTTGCCGTATTTTATCTAGGCCACGCGCTATCGCGGAGTTTTTCTCCCATGCGGCATGCGGCATGGATGGGTAAACGCCTGTAAAGTGCTGTCCTGGCTCGGTAATGGATCGAATAATGGAAGTTCCACCCGAAACAGTAGTACGGTCAGCAATGGTTAAATGGCCGGCAAAGCTAGCGTAGCCCCCAATGACGCAATAGTTGCCAATGGTAGTGCTCCCAGAAATACCGGCACACCCTGCGATCACAGTACACGTTCCAATCACTGCGTTATGGCCAATTTGGACTTGGTTGTCAATTTTGCAGCCAGAGCCAATCACGGTATTACTCATTGCGCCACGGTCAATCGTAGTAGACGCACCAATTTCTACATCATCGCCAATGAGCACTGCACCCGTCTGCGGAATCTTGACCCATTCGCCGCCACTGGCATTAAAGTCTGGGGCAAAGCCAAAGCCGTCAGCGCCAATTACGGCACCACTGTGAATAATGCAACGCTGTCCGATGTCACAATCGGCGTAAATCGACACCGATGGGTAAATAAGGCTGTCATCACCGATTCGCACACCGGCGGCCACCGTGGTATTGGCTATGATCGAAACCCGCTCACCCAGCACCACTCCTTTTGCAATATGCACGAAGGGGCCAATATGGCATGAAGCTGGAACGGTTACGCTCGGATCAATTGCAGCCTGAGGATGAACACCGGGCTGACGCTGATTTGGCTTTTGCGCTGCAAAATACTGCGCCATACGCGCAAATGTAGCGTAGGGATTGCGCGACAAAAAATAAACTCGGTCCGCTTTAGATGCAGCAGCATTCGCTTGCAGATAGTCCAAATCAGACTGCCCAACAATCAATGCACCGGCGGCACTATGAATAGCCTGCTGACGATACAGGGGATTGGATAAAAAAGAGATTTGCTGCGCTGTGGCGCGCTCGAGTGGCGCTAAGGAGTCCAGCGATATGGAGCCATCACCCACCAAGCTGGCTTGAAATTGATTGGCCAGCTCGATGGCATTGGGCATAGCTTACTTCAGGTTATTGAGGGCCTTGATGACATCGTCGGTGATATCCGCACGGGGACTAACGTAAGCCGCCTCTTGTACGATGACGTCAATTTTTCGCTGCTCAGCAATTTGCTTTAGGACGATATTGGCACGCTCCGCAATCTTGGCGCGCTCTTCAAAGGTACGCTGATTCAAATCTTCTGTAAATTCACGTTGCTTGCGTTGCAATTCTCGGTCTTGATCGGCTAGCTCGCGCTGACGGCGAATGCGCTCCGACTCAGACATCACTGCCGCATCACGGTCTAACTTTTCAGCAGCCAATTTAATTTTTTGTGCGCTGTCACGCAACTCGTTTTGGCGCTTCGTAAATTCATTCTGCAAACGCGTTTGCATGGCTTTAGCTAAGTTAGACTCGTTGAAGACCTTTTCTGAATTCACTACCGCAACCCGATTTCCAGCATCCTGGGCCATGACTGGTGCAAGCATACCTGCGGAAATAAGGGCAACCAAACTGCGCTTGGCCCACTGAATGGTGTTTTGATGCTTCATAAATCGTTCCTTACAATTAAAACGCAGTACCTACTTGGAACTGCAAACGCTGGATATTATCGGTTGGCTGGACATTTACAGGCAAACCATAACTAAACTTCAAAGGGCCCAGCGGTGATATCCATGATAAACCCAAGCCATAAGAATATCGCAGAACGAGATTAATGTTCTCGCCGAAGGCATTACCGCCGTCCACAAAAGTAAATAAACGCAGGGTTTTATCAACCCCAGAGCCAGGCACTGGGAAGGTGTATTCCACATTGGTAACGATTTTAGACTGCCCGCCCGTAGGCTGATTTAAGCCCGTAAATTGGTTAACAAACGTTGGGCCCAATGATCCAGGCGCATAACCCCGTACCGACCCAATACCGCCCACGAAGTAGTTTTTCATGATTGGGAAGGGTTTGCTGCCGTAGGCCTCGCCATAACCAACTTCGCCGTTAAAGGACAAAATATTGCCTTTGGAGAAGGAATGGTACTTTTGATATTGACCGAATAAGCGATAGAAAGTCAAATCACCCACCGGGGTACCCACCTCTGCGGATAGCTGTTGCAAGGATCCTTTTGAGGGTATCAGGGCGCTATCACGACCATCACGCGCCCATGCCGCTGTTACTGGGATGTTATAGGTTTGTAATCGCCCAGGAACCGAGGTGCCAAAATCCTGAACATATGTCTGATAAGGCTGGGGCGTATTGGTTGTGGCATAAATCGAGAAGATTTCAACGCCAGTTCCAAAGAAGACGCGATCAACCTCGGTGTACGGGACACCAAATTTAATATTGGAACCAACGGTCTTAATTTGGTAATCAGGATCGCCAACGTAATAAAGCGGCTTGGATGAGCGGTAGTAGAGATCGGTGTAGCGACTAATGCCGTCATCCGTAAAGTAAGGATCAAATTGCGACAGGGTTAAGTTCTGATTAATCTTGCCTAATGAGAAATTAAGGCCAATCGCAGTCCCAGTTCCGAAGGCATTCTCTTGATTAATACCCGCAGACAAAATCAATTTTTCGGTTGACGAAAAACCGGCGCCGACATTAATAGCGCCAGTAGGCTTTTCTTTTACGGCAACGCTGACGTCAACCTGATCGGGTGATCCTGGCACATCGACAGTGGATATATCGGTTTCAGTAAAATAACCTAAGCGCCCAATACGCTCTTTTGAGAGTCGAATCTTGTCGCTATCAAACCAAGAGCTTTCAAATTGGCGCATCTCACGCCGCACCACCACATCGCGGGTCTTTGCATTGCCAGTGATGTTGACTTGGCGGACGTATACACGCCGACCGGGATCAACCACCAATGTGATATCAACCTCAGCAAGATCACGCCGAATGTCTGGCTGGGGATTAATGGATGCGAAGGCATAGCCATACGAGCCTAAAATTTCTGCAATGGACTTAGTTGTTTGCGCCAACTTGGCTGAAGAAAAGGTGTCACCTGCTTTCAGGGCCAAGAATTGTTTTAACTCCGCCTCTTTTCCAAGCAAATCGCCAGCCAGACGCATGTTCTTAACTGTGAATTTCTTGCCTTCACTAATACTGATCGTAAGAAAAATACCCTTCTTGTCTGGCGTGATGGAAACCTGAGTGGAATCAATCACAAACTCCAGATAGCCCCGGTTCAAATAGTAGGAACGAATGGTTTCTAGATCGGCCGTGAGTTTTTGCTTAGAGTACAGATTATCTTTGCTGTACCAAGAGAGCCAACCGCCAGTCTTTAACTGCATCTCGCTCAGGAGCGTGCTTTCACTAAACACTTTATTGCCGATGAAATTAATCTCTTGGATCTTGGCGACAGGGCCTTCATCCACATTGAAATAGATGGCAACTTGATTGCGTTCAACTGGGGTAACGGTGGCAACTACTTCAGCAGCGTAAAGGCCTTTGCTAACGTATTGGCGCTTAAGCTCCTGCTCAGCTTTGTCAATCAGAGCCTTATCGTAGAAGCGCGCTTCAGCAACTCCAACAGCCCTGAGGGATTTACGCACTACCTCTTGGTCGAATTCTTTCATTCCCGTAAATTCGATACGGGAAATGGTTGGACGCTCCTCAACGATGACAATTAAGACATTGCCTTGAGCCTGAATTTGCACATCGCGGAAAAAGCCGGTGCTGTACAGGGCCTTAATGGACTCGGCGCCTTTTGCCTGGGTAAAGGTCTCACCCACCTGAATCGGCAAATAACTAAAGACGGTGCCTGGCTCAACCCGCTGCAAACCCTCCACCCGAATGTCTTTCACCACAAAGCTCTCAGCAGCCTGCAATGGCATGGCAAAACTGGTCAGCAAAACAAAGCTTGCTTGAATCAGCAGTCGGAGACTAAATCGAGGGGCTAGTAAGGACAAATTCAAGATAAGAAATACCGTTGTAAGTCATTAAATAAAGCAAAAAGTGTTAACGAAATCA
>JBIPON010000185.1:0-3627 GCA_044379065.1 Polynucleobacter sp.
ATCAATGGGTCGATTTCATGCAATCCACACTGTTAAGCTATAGGGTAACGCGGTACGAATGCCCCAACCAAAATACCCATCCATTTGAAACACAAAAAACTATTTATCCAAGGCCTTACATCATCCGGTAAGCCATTTCGGCCCAGTGATTGGGCCGAGCGGCTCTGCGGGGTTATGGCCTCATTCAGGCCGCCAGGCGATCATGCGGATCCACGCTTTACCTATTCACCCTATGCAAGGCCAGTTCAAATAGCGCAGATCAAGTGCGTCGTAATCGATACCCGACTACATGAACTCGACCCACGCGCCCTCGACTTTGTTCTCAACTTTGCCAAAGACAATGATTTGGCGATTGAGGAAGCGTGCGAATTCGAACCTAAATCACAAAGCCATACTTAAAAAGCAAAACCCGCCCTAATAAGGAGCGGGCTATGGCTGGGTACTACTAAACCAACAAAAACGTCTTAGGCTGCCATTGCCTTAATTGCTGCAGACAAACGGGACTTTTGACGAGCCGCAGTATTTTTGTGTGCAATTTTCTTATCTGCAATTTTGTCGATGGTTGCTTGCGCAGCGACAAATACTTTCGCAGCGGCCGCTTTATCGCCGGTATCGATTGCTTTGCGTACAGCCTTAATGGAAGTACGAAGCTTCGAGCGCAAACTGGAGTTGTGCTCGTTCTGTTTAACTGCTTGCCTGGCGCGCTTGCGTGCCTGTGCGGTATTGGCCATGTTTAAACCTACCTATATCATTTCAATGGGTTAAATCGTTCGATAGCAAACTGATTAAATCGCCTTTACAAGCTAAACCCTCTTTTGAGGGTTTTCTTGCGGATTTCTTTAGTCAGCTCACCAAAACCCAAGATTTTACCTGAAAGCAGTTAAAAAGCCCAGTTGCCTGATAAATAGGTGAAAATTGACCCATGAACCTGCTCTCCGCTGCCGCCAAGGTTAGCTCCTTCACCATGCTATCGCGCATTACAGGGCTTTTGCGCGAAACCCTGATTGCCCGTAGTTTTGGCGCCTCCGAGTGGACAGACGCCTTTAATGTGGCTTTTCGGCTGCCCAATCTGCTCCGCAGGCTGTTTGCCGAAGGCGCATTTTCGCAGGCATTTGTACCGATTTTGGGGGAAGTTTCCAGTAAAGACGACCCCGCCCAGTCCAAAACTCTAATTAATGCGGTAGCCACCCTGCTCTTTTGGGCCCTTTTACTTACCGTGGGCCTAGGGATTATTGGCGCCCCGCTCCTCATTCTGGCGATTGCCACTGGCTTTAGCGGCAGCCCCGCTTATGAAGCCAGTGTAGTCATGACCCAAATTATGTTTCCTTATATTGGGCTGATTTCGATGGTGTCGCTATCGGCAGGCATTCTCAATACATTCCAGCGCTTTGCGATTCCAGCCTTCACCCCCGTTTTGCTGAACTTGGCTTTAATAGGCAGTGCGCTCTGGCTTGCCCCCCAACTTGATCAACCGATTTATGCCCTGGCATTCGGTGTACTGGTCGGTGGCGTTTTGCAATTGGCGATTCAAATTCCTGCGCTGCGCCGATTGGGCTTACTGCCGCGCATCGGCCTATTGCCGGGCGCCATTCGGAATGCTTGGATCAACCCCGATGCGCGCAGAGTACTCAAACTAATGGGGCCGGCTGTCTTTGCCGTATCGGTTGCGCAAATCTCCTTAGTTATCAACACCAATATTGCCTCTCGCTTGCAAACCGGCAGCGTCTCTTGGTTATCGTATGCCGATCGCCTGATGGAGTTTCCGACTGCCTTGCTAGGTGTTGCACTAGGCACTGTACTGCTACCCAGCCTCAGCCGCGCTAACGCCCAGCAAGACACAAAACAATCGAGCGAGCTATTGGTCTGGGGATTGCAACTCACCTTCTTACTGGCCGCGCCGTGTGCAATCGCCCTTTTGTTATTTGGTGAGCCCATTGCTGCAGTGCTGTACCACTATGGACGCTTTACCGCGCTCGATGTGGTGATGACTCAGCAGGCACTTGCCGCCTATGGTGTTGGACTGATTGGGCTGATTCTGATCAAAATTTTGGCGCCTGGGTTCTATGCGCGCCAAGACATTCGTACGCCCGTGCGAATTGCTTTACTGGTGCTGATCTCAACCCAGCTCGCCAATATTGTGTTGGTACCTTTGTTGGGCCATACCGGCCTAGCGCTTTCCGTTGGTCTAGGTGCCTGCTTAAATGCGGCCCTGCTGTGGATTGGTTTGCACCGGCGCGGCGCCATTGCAGCCGGTTTTGGCTGGACCAAATACCTCATACAGCTTGGCATCGCTTTGATTCCTTTATCGCTACTGCTCTACTACGGCGCCAACCTGCACCAGTGGATCGCCATGCAGAGTGAGCCATGGACACGCGTCGGCTTATTAGCCGCGTGGATTTTGGGGGCCGCTGTGGTGTACTTCATAGCCCTTTGGGTTGTGGGTATTCGCTGGCAGCATTTTCGGCGTCATGCAAAATAGACCGTATGCCTACACGCCAACTTGATTACTTCACCTCCCTCGTTGCCGAGGACGATCACTTTCCCCTGACTGAATCGGCGATTGCGGTTGCACAGCATGCTTTTCCAGATTTGGATGTGCAACACACGCTCGATGAAATTGATGCCTTAGGTAGCAAGCTAAAAAAACGCATCACTCCCGATACCTCGCAAGTACAGCGCTTGCAACTGCTTAAGCATTTCTTTTATACCGAGCTGGGGTTTGGTCCAAACGCAAATGACTTTTATGCACCCGAAAATTCTTATCTGCACCACGTAATGGAAAGTCGTCGCGGCATTCCGATTTCGCTTGCGATTCTGATGATGGAGCTGGGTCAGCAAATTGGTTTGAAGATTCGTGGGGTCTCGTTTCCGAATCACTTCATGATGCGCGTCTCCTTGCCTCAAGGTGAAATCATCATGGATCCGCTCAATGGCGCAACCTACTCTAAAGATGAGTTGCAGGCCATGCTTGATCCCTACCTCGATGCTAAGGGTTATCGGGGCGAGACTGCGCTTCCTTTGAGTATTTTCTTGCGCGCATCCAGTAGCCGAGAAATTCTCTCGCGCTTTTTGCGTAACCTGAAATTAATTTATACCGAACATGAACGCTGGGAACGCTTGCTTGGCATTCAGGAGCGCTTGGTGATCTTGTTGCCCGACGCCATCGAAGAGGTGCGCGATCGCGGTCTTATTTTTGCCCAACTGGAATACGTACGTCCGGCTCTGCAGGACATGCAGCACTACATTAGTGAAGCGCCCGAGGCGAGCGATGCGGAAGAGATTCGTAACCACATTGCTACCCTCGAAAGCCAAGCTCGCTAAGATTAAATCGATTGCATTCCACTCGCTATGCAAACTGAATTGCATTCACAGCCCCTATTGTCGATAGCAGGTCCTACTGGATCCGGTAAGACCCACCTCGCCATGTTACTCGCAGACGCAGCACAGGCGTGCAACATCACGGTTGAACTCATCAGCATGGACTCTGCACTGGTCTATCGGGGTATGGACATTGGCAGTGCTAAACCGACTCTAGCTGAGCGCGCAGCAGTAAAGCATCACCTCATCGACATTCTCGATCCAACCGAAGCCTACTCTGCGGCACGCTTTGCAAGCGACGCAGCGCGG
>JBIPON010000186.1:0-3619 GCA_044379065.1 Polynucleobacter sp.
GGCTTGGGCTTCACATAACCTGATCTTTACAGAAGAGACGAGAATGGCTTTGCAGATAGAAAATTTAGGTCAATTAGACCGCAAGATGACCTTGGAAATCCCACGCGCTGACTTAGCAAATGCCCGCGCTGCTCGTTTAGCAAAGGTCGGTAAGACCATGAAAATGGCCGGCTTTCGTCCAGGCAAGGTGCCACAAAAAATCGTCGAGCAGCAATACGGCATGCAAGTGGATTTTGAGGTGCAATTTGATAAAGCATCTGAACTCTTCTTTGAACTGAGTAAGAAAGAGGGCATTTTGTTGGCAGGCCAGCCCCGCCTAGAACCCAAAAGTGAAATTGGCGCTGATCCGATTGTGTTTGAGGCTTTCTTCGAGGTTTTGCCAGAAGTCAAGATTGGCGACCTGAGTAAAGCAGCGGTCAGTCGCTACACCACTACGATTGGTGATGCCGAAATTGATCGCGCGCTGGATGTGCTGCGCAAGCAACAAGTGCACTACCATCCACGCGGCGTTGCCAGCGACCATGGTGACGGTGGCAGCAATTTAGCAGCGCAGAGCGGCGACCAAATTACCATCGACTTTGTTGGCAAGATTGACGGTGTGGAATTTGCCGGTGGCAAAGCCGAGGGCTTCGAGTTTGTATTGGGTGAAGGTCGCATGCTGCCGGAGTTTGAGGCGGCCGCACTTGGCCTGAAGAATGGCGAGAGTAAAACCTTCCCATTGAAGTTCCCCGATGATTACCACGGCAAAGACGTTGCTGGTAAAACAGCGGAGTTCACTATCACGGTGAAGCAGGTTAATTGGCCCCACATGCCCGAAGTGAATGATGCCTTTGCTCTTTCGCTTGGTGTAACCGAGGGCGTTGCCAAGATGCGCAGTGAAGTGCGCGAGAATTTAGAGCGTGAAGTCAAACGTCGCACAACGGCTTTGCTCAAAAATGAAGTAATGGATCAGCTTGAAAAACTCTGTGAACTCGATGTACCCAAGTCACTGATTGCCAGCGAGCAAGAGCGTCTAATTGAGATGGCACGCCAAGATTTGATGCAGCGTGGCATTCCCAATGCCAAAGATGCGCCGATCCCAGGGGAGTTGTTCGCAGAGCAAGCCCAAAAGCGCGTACGCCTTGGTTTAATCCTTAGCGACCTCGTCAAACAGCAAAATCTGGTCGCCACCCCCGACCAAATCAAAGCCGAGATTGAAGAGCAGTCCTCAACCTACGAAGATCCGAAAGAAGTGGTTCGTTGGTTTTATAGCGACCCCCGTCGCTTAAAAGATGTGGAATCAGTAGTGCTAGAGGCGAATGTGATTCAGTATGTGAGCGGCCTTGGCACAATTACCGATAAAGCAGTAAGCTTTGAAGAACTGAGTAAGCTTAATTAATCGATTGCCCACGAAAGCCCATTCGCATGAACCGTACTGATTCCCATTTTTTCAATGCCAGCAATGCGTCCGCCGGTGACCTAGAAACCCGCGGTCTTGGCATGGTTCCTATGGTGATTGAAACCTCGGGCCGTGGCGAACGTGCTTATGACATTTATTCCCGCCTCCTTAAGGAGCGCGTAGTTTTCTTAGTTGGCGAAGTGAACGATCAAACGGCTAACTTGGTGATTGCGCAACTCCTGTTCCTCGAGAGCGAAAATCCCGATAAAGAAATCTCGCTCTACATTAACTCGCCTGGCGGCTCTGTCTCTGCGGGCTTGGCAATTTTCGATACGATGCAATTTATCAAGCCGGATGTAAGTACCTTGTGTATGGGCATGGCTGCCAGCATGGGTGCTTTCTTATTGTGTGCCGGCGCCAAGGGCAAGCGCTATGCCTTACCTAATTCACGCGTGATGATTCACCAGCCACTCGGTGGCGCCCGTGGTCAGGCATCGGATATTGAAATTCAGGCGCGTGAGATTTTGTACTTGCGTGAACGCCTCAATCAAATTTTGGCTGATCGCACTG
Organism: Polynucleobacter sp.; assembly: GCA_044379065.1. Lineage (GTDB taxonomy): Bacteria > Pseudomonadota > Gammaproteobacteria > Burkholderiales > Burkholderiaceae > Polynucleobacter. The sequence goes on from JBIPON010000186.1 coordinate 1,949, forward strand.
GTCAATCGATTGAAACCATTGCCAAAGATACCGATCGCGACAACTTCATGTCTGCAGATCAAGCCCGTGATTACGGTCTCATTGATAAAGTCATTGATAAGCGCCCCTAATTGAGCGATTCCAAAACCCCGACCTCGGCTGACAAGCTCCTGTATTGCTCGTTTTGCGGCAAGAGCCAGCACGAAGTTAAAAAACTCATTGCGGGTCCTTCGGTATTCATTTGCGATGAGTGCATCGACTTGTGCACGGACATCATTCAAGAAGAGTTAGCTAATCTACCCGCTGATAAAGGCGATGGTGGCCTACCTACACCACACGAGATTCGCGCTGACTTAGATCAGTATGTGATTGGTCAGGATCAAGCCAAGAAAACCTTAGCGGTGGCGGTGTACAACCACTACAAGCGCTTGCAATATTTACCAGCGCCAAAAAAAGAGAAGCCAGAAGGAATGGCCGATAGCAAAGACAATAAATCGGCAGCCGAAACCAAAAAATCAAAGTTGCCCGCAAAGGCGATGGTCGATGGTGTCGAGTTGGCCAAAAGTAATATTTTGCTGATTGGCCCAACGGGCTCCGGTAAAACCTTATTGGCGCAAACGCTGGCGCGCCTGCTTGATGTTCCCTTTGTGATGGCCGATGCAACCACCTTAACGGAAGCCGGCTATGTTGGCGAAGACGTTGAGAACATCATTCAAAAACTGTTGCAGGCCTGCGATTACAACGTCGAAAAAGCCCAGCGCGGCATTGTCTACATCGATGAGATCGACAAGATTTCACGCAAGTCAGATAACCCTTCAATTACCCGTGACGTCTCAGGTGAGGGCGTGCAGCAGGCGTTATTGAAGTTGGTTGAGGGAACCATGGCATCCGTGCCTCCGCAAGGCGGCCGTAAGCACCCCAATCAAGACTTCTTGCAAGTGGATACAACGAATATTCTATTTATCTGCGGTGGCGCATTTGATGGTCTAGAGAAAGTCATTCAGCAGCGCACCGCTAAAACAGGCATTGGTTTCAGTGCCGAAGTGCCAGGTAAAGATGACCGTGGCTCCAGTGAGCTGCTCAAAGAAGTGGAGCCAGAGGATCTGATTAAGTTCGGTTTAATTCCAGAGTTAATTGGCCGTTTGCCTGTCCTCACTACCTTGGCCCAGCTCGATGAGACTGCCTTGATCCAAATCTTGACTGAACCCAAAAATGCTTTGGTGAAGCAATACCAAGCCTTGCTGACTATGGAGGGCGCTGAGCTTGAAGTGCGTCCCGAGGCTTTGTCTGCAATTGCCAAGAAAGCCATTGCCCGCAAAACAGGTGCGCGCGGGCTGCGTTCGATCTTGGAAGGCGCCTTGATGGATGTGATGTATGACTTGCCATCCCTGCGCAATGTTCAAAAAGTGGTGATCGATGAAAGCAGTATTCAGGGCCTAGGAAAGCCACTGTTGGTCTATAAACAGAGCGAATCCCCTCTTGAAAAGCAGGAATTGTCAAAAAAAGCGTAATTTCGCCGAGTTTTGGCCATTTTTACTCTATTTTTGTCACTTTTCTGTCCTTTTACTCTTGTAATTCAAGAGCCCAAACCCATATAAGTAGTATTCTGATCACTGAATTACCCTCTTTTAAGTAGCTTTTGGTACTTTTGAGAATTTTTGAGCGTTTGACTACTTTGGAGGATCCGCCCCA
>JBIPON010000187.1:0-3615 GCA_044379065.1 Polynucleobacter sp.
AGGGGAAATTTCCACCATTACCAAACTGGAAACGACCGGAGATGATGACTTCATTAATCGCCGGTCCTGATGGAAATGCTTGAAACTTCGCATCAATACCGCGTTTAGCTAACAGCCCGGTTTTATCCATTACTAAGTTAATGGTATTTTGACCTGACCATGGCGGTTGGAATGCAACCTGAATTGGCCACCAGCCTTTTTCTTTCAACCATGCGATTGATTTTGGTGATACTTTTTCGTAGGCGCTTTCAGGCCAGCCGTAGTTCGTAAATTTGGTTGCATCTTGCGCAAACGCCGGAAGAGACGCCCCTGAAAAGGCTCCCAGTGCGGCGATGACCAGGACTCGGCGCTTAAAGTTAAATTCTTGCATTTTTTATCTCCATTTGTTTATTTAAAAAAAATGAGTCGACTAAAAAAACCATATACCACCTTAAAACCATCATACCGCTTTGACTAAAGCAAAAAAACCTACTACAACTGCGCTTATTAAACTGCTACTGTTAACTCTACACCACCCCATTTTGTTCTAATCTTTTTATACTCTTTTTGTCGCGCCAAATACTTCATTAATTCAGAAAGGGGGTGCAATTGCGATCCTTGCTTGAGTGCTTGTATGGTTCCGTCTTGCAATCCCATGGCCAGATTTTCAGGATAAAAAGCGTGCAAACACAACTGCTCTCGGCTGATGCTCTTGCCCCATTTTTTTCTCAGGCTAGGCAGTGCCGGTGCTATCTTTTCGCCAGCCCGAATGCTCGCGTCGTAGTCCACGCCCGCCCTCTCCATCACCAAGGGCAATGGCGTCCCCGCCAGCCTGCCATAGTGGCCTTTTAGGTAAAGCTTAACCTCGTCTGGGATCGTTTTATAGCGTTCCCCCTGCACTACATTCAGGACCGCTTGAGTAACGATGTATTGCGCAAATGGGCTTACCAGAATGGGATAACCAAGGTCTTTGCGTACCTGCGCTGTTTCTTCGAGGATTTCTTGTTCGCGGTGCGAGATCCCCAGGGTCTGCAATTGCGCGCGCAAATTGGAAATCATGCCGCCCGGAATTTGATGCTCGTACAGGGCAGGATCGTAATTGGCCTTTACTCCCCGAGATAAGCCATCCCGCGTGCATACCCAATCGAAATAATCATCAACCTGTTGCAATGCAGCACGATTCATCTTGGGCGCCCTTCCTAATTTATGGGCGCTATCCAATACATCGATCACGGAGGGCAAAGAAGCGCCATTAGCCATGCAATTGGTTGCAACATAGCCATAGGCAAATCCAGCCTTGATCGCTTCTTCATAGACCAGAGGCGCCAAGCCCGACTGGCAATGCGAATGGAGTTTGAGTGGAATACCTTTTGCGGCTTTCACAATTGCTGGGAATAAGGTTTTTGCACGCTCTGGAGTTAAAAGGCCGGTTGGGTCTTTAACTGAAATGAAGTCCACCTTCATTTCAACCAATTCTTTTGTGCGGGCAACAAAATAATCGTCGTCATGCACTGGACTGAGTGCATACGTCAGCATGGCATTAATCAACATACTATTTTTCTTGCCAATCTGCACTGAGGACAGGATATTGCGATTGTCGTTTAAGGCATCGTAGACGGTCAGTACCTTTACGCCGGATTCAGCTAAGAGTTCAATATTGAGGGCGACCACATCATCTGGAAACAGCTCAAATGTATAAATACTTTGGCCACGTGTCAGTGCATCCGTTGGCGTCGCAAACCGTTCACTCAGAAAAGCCATGCGTTTCCAAGGGTCCTCTCTTAAAAAACGCACCATGACATCAAAAACAGCGCCGCCTAAGATATTAATAAAGGCATACCCAGCCTCATCCGTATCCCGCATGGCCGGGTACATTTGCGCCGTTGTCATACGCGTAGACCACAGGCATTGATGGGCGTCCCTCAGGGTTACGTCAATCAGCTCAAATGGCTTGCCTTTACTGGAGCTCATTTGAGCTCCAAAATCATGAGCGGCTGTCCAGACTCAATTGGGGCGCCATCTTCAACCAAGATACTCACTACATGGCCGACGCAGCCCGCCTCGATGGTGTTCAGCAGCTTCATCACCTCCACGATACAAACCGAAGTGTCAGGCTGCACCGCATCACCAACCTCCACAAATGGCGGTGACGTGGGGTTTGGCTTTCTAAAAAAAGTACCTACCATTGGGCTGGTTACCAATCGTTGATTGGGAGCGAGCGTCAATGTTGCGTTTGGGGCTTTAGGCACCTCTACATTGGGTGCTAGACTAATGACAGGGGTCGGCATCGCTGCGACCCGCTCAATCAGCTGACTTTGCGGTGCAGCAGTTACTACTGGAATAGAGCCATTTCCAACATTAATCTCAATTTCGAAGGCGTCTGTTTTATAAGCAAAGGTATTAAAGTTGCCTGAGTCTTTGATTAAGGAAATCAGCTCTTTGACCTCTTTCATACCAAAAGACGCGCTTTGATCTGCTGCGGCAGCGGCAGGACTGCCATTTTTTACGGGTCGTTTCGCGGCAGACTTAGTCGCTACCCTAGTCTTGGAAGGCTTTGCCTTGGCAATCATTGGGCGGGGTTTTAGTTTTTGCTGACCGGATGGTGCTGCGGCGACACTTTTTTTTAGTTTTTTTGTAGGCACTTTGCGTAGCAATGAATATAGATATAATGAAATGTATCGTATCGTCAGATGAAATGCTTTAAGGGTATATACCTAAATTACTAACGAACAATGCCTTGCGAAGATAATTAAAGCCTCATGACCAATTTACCAGCCGCCACAGCAGATATTGACGCCAAAGCGAGCATGGCCGAAAAGGTGCTTTTGATCCTTGAGATGGTGTCGCATTCTGAATTTCCTCTGACGCTTGAAAATGTATCCACTGGTCTCGGGCTTGCAAAACCCACTGCATTCCGACTTTTAAATACCTTATATACACTGGGATTTATTGAGCGCGATTTTAGCGGTCGACGCTTTCAGCCGGGGGTTCGATTGCGCTCGATTGGGACCAGCATGCTTTTTTCAGACCCAATTCGTGCCGAGCGCATAGCGGCAATGAAATTATTGGTTGATCAAATCGGCGAGACCTGCAACTTTAATATTCTGGATGGCAACGAGGTTGTCTACATTGATCGCATAGAAACTAATGCGCCCATTCGACTGCATATCAGTGCGGGGATGCGAGTACCCTTGCACTGCACTGCAAGCGGCAAACTTTTTTTATCGCAAATGAGTCCGGCGCAAATTGAGCGTACCCTTGGCCCAGGTCCCTTTGAAAAATTTACCAGCAAAACGCTGCTGAACTTAAAAGAATTGCTCCCCAGCTTAATGAAGATTAAAAATCAAGGCTATGCCATTGATCAATGCGAATACCTGGATGGCTCAATTTGTATCGCGATTCCGGTACTCGATAGCAAAAATAAAATGTTCGCAGCGATTGCGGCTCACGGTCCGTCATCGCGGGTCTCTGTTAAAACCGTAAAAACATTTATACCCCACTTAGAACAAGCCGCTTTGTCGATCCGAAAGAGCATGTCCGACAACCCTTCTCAACCTGATTAATCCCATTTGGAGTTTTCATGACTAATGCAGCGCCCGTGATTATTACTGTAGCCATTACTGGCGCAATCCCACG
>JBIPON010000042.1:0-11222 GCA_044379065.1 Polynucleobacter sp.
GTAACGCTCCATACATTATTTTTTTGATGCGAAAAATCGCGTAAGGTTTGCAACAGCGCAGATTTTCCATTCACTTCGCGTACTTGCGCATAAAACGGTGTCGAGCCATCGGGATTTTCTTGATAAACAAACTGGTTCACCAGCATGCTGGGCACAAGCGGACCGGATACCCGGTAGAACATCGTGCCACTTTTGGTGTCAGCCCAGCTCTCCATCGATTTACCATGCTTGGGCCAAAAATCAGCAGGCAATGTCATAACCCCGGAGTACATTAAATCGCGGTCTTCTAAGACCTGGTCGTTAAAGTAATCTTCGGCAGGCAGGCCTAACGCTCTAGCCTTGATGCGCATATTGATGTCTTTTGATACCAACACCACTTCTTTGTCCGCATGCTTTTGTTGCAGCTCACTCACAACCGCCAAGATGAGGTTGTCTCCCTTGCCCTCAGGCAGTCCTTCGGGAAGGATGGCAGTAGTGAGGTGGGTCTGAAAATACAGCTTTCCAGAAACGTCCTGGTGCCCCAGTTTGTTTAATGGAATGCCGTCATCTAAGGTGCCGCTAGTCCCCGCGATTAATTGATCCAATGAGCGACTCACGGTACGGGCATTGCGCGCGACTTCACTCATACCCTTTTTGTGATTGTCCAGCTCCTCCAGGGTCGTCATCGGCAAATACAGGTCATGCTCTGCAAAGCGGAAGAGGGAGGCTGGATCGTGCATTAATACATTGGTATCGAGAACGAAAAGCGAGGGTGGGCCGGTACGGGTCATGCGTTTTGCCTTGGGCTCAAGCAATGCCTTTTTATCGCCTTGTCTGGCTCGGCGATCCGCCTTGATGCGCTCGAGTGCTACTTCAGCTGCAGATAAGTCTGCTGGCGCTTCTTCCGCCCACTCGGCAGTCTCACTCGGGACGGCGGTAATTTCATTGATTAGGCTATCGACCTCAACCACCTTCATGGGCGCAGGCCGTTTCTTTAGATCTGGCGCATCCTTGCGGTTCAATTTAACTTGATCAGCAATTTGAGTTGGGCTTGGGGGCAAAGGCATTCAGACTCTCCTAAATAAAAAACCACCCGAGGTAATGGGGTGGCTAAGGTCAGTACAACAATTACGATAAAAGTGGAGAGGGGCGCACACCACGCTTGCCGGAAACAGGTCAAGCAGGGGTAGGACACGGATCGAGAATCTGTCTCGTCGCCAACGCTGCATATACTTCACTTTACCGTAAATTTGGATCAAAGCAAGTGCCTTTGACGAAAAAAAGCCCCAGATTGGGGCTTTTTATGAGGGCAATTCCCTAGATCAAATTAAGGCATATTTATTACAAAGCCTGGGCTGCCTTCAAGACCTCATCCACATGGCCCGTTACCTTAATGCCGCGCCATTCTTTTGCGAGTTTGCCGTTGGTATCGAATAAGAAGGTGCTGCGCTCAACGCCACGAACCTGCTTGCCATACATGTTCTTCATCTTCATGACGCCAAACATCTGGCAGAGCACTTCCTCAGTGTCAGCCACCAACTCAAAAGGCAACTCTAATTTTTGCCGGAAATTATCATGGGATTTGAGAGTATCGCGTGAGACCCCAATCACTAAGGTGTTGGCTTTTGTAAATGCCTCAATGCGATCACGAAACTCGCCGGACTCAGCAGTGCAGCCTGGGGTCATGTCCTTGGGATAAAAGTACAACACCAATTTTTTCCCTTTAGCCGCTAAAGGTGAAAAGGTGAGTTGAGACGTTGCCGGTACTTCACACGGCGGAATCGGTTGACCAATAGCAATTGACATGGATTTTCCTTTTTTAAATCAGTTCGCAGGCTGAATCATCAGCTCGCCGCTGCGATTGGGTATTTCACCCCACGTCAGCGGCAATACTGCTATTTTATCGAGTTGTTTGGTGGCCACCCAAGATTGGTGTAGCTCACCCATCGTAACCAGGTCATGGCCTTGATCAAGCCAGCCAGCCAGCAGGCATTCAAAGGCAGGCAGGAGTTTTTGCCCCTCTAGCTCAGCATGCAGGGTAAAAACTTGATCGTTGGGATTACTTTGCGTCAGAGACAAAATATGGCGGACAGCGCCCAGCGCATCCATGCCATCTACGCCGATTAACTCATCGAAGGTGGGTAAGGTGGTGGGGTATTGCACATGCTTACTTTTCCCCTGGCCAAACGCAATGCGGTAGGGGACAAGATTCGGCAGAGCCCTGCCATCGGAAGAATACTGAATATTCCAAGCATCGAGCTGCTCCAAAGCAGCCTCATTCATTTGCCAACCAGCAGCGCCATAGGTTGTCGGTGCATGACCAAATACATCCATAAAGCGGTCCATGCTCTTTTGCATCTGCGCCTTTGTCCAAGCGCTATCGCGTTGGCGAACCCCGTCTTGCCAGTCGACGTGATCCCATGTATGAATGCCTGTCTCATGCCCGGCACGATCAATTGCTTGCATTTCGCTCGCCGCTTCGCGTCCAATGTCCGGCCCTGGCAGCAATACCCCATACAGCAGGGTCTTGATGCCGTAATGCTCCACTACGGATGTCCTGCTGACTTTTTTCAGAAAGCCAGGACGAAAGACCCGCTTTAAAGCCCAGCCTGTATGGTCTGGCCCCATGCTAAACAAAAAGGTAGCTTTGATGCCAAGGCGATCAAAAGTGCGGCCTAAATTGGGCGTTCCTTCACGGGTTCCTCTTAAGGTGTCAACATCCACCTTCAGGGCAATTTTGGCCATGCCTGTTTACTCGTGATCCATCAGGTGACGGGCTTTTTCAACATCATGGCGATAGGCTTCAAAAATATGCTTTAAGGCATCACCCATCGTGGTGGATGGCTTCCACCCTAGCTCGCTCATGGTGTTATCAATCGCGGGCACGCGGTTTTGCACGTCTTGATACCCTACGCCATAGTAGGCGCCCGATGTCGTCTCGACAATCTTCACCTGATCTGCAGTCTTGGCGTATTCCGGAATCTTACGGGCTATTGCTAGCATTTGATTGGCGAGATCCCGTACAGAATGATTATTGGCAGGATTGCCGATGTTATAGATTTTGCCGTTGGCAATGTCGCCTTCATTCGCAATGATGCGCATGAGTGCGTCAATGCCATCATCGATGTAAGTGAAGGCGCGTTTTTGCTCGCCGCCATCGACTAAGTTAATGGGTTCACCGCGCACAATGTGCCCTAAGAACTGGGTGACTACACGGGAAGAGCCTTCTTTGGGCGTGTAAATGCTGTCGAGACCAGGACCGATCCAGTTAAACGGTCTAAACAAAGTAAAGCGCAAGCCTTCCATGCCGTAACCCCAAATCACCCGATCCATTAATTGCTTGGAGCAGGCATAAATCCAGCGTGGTTTATTAATTGGGCCATAGACCATATTGGACTGGGCTGGATCAAACTCCGCATCCTCGCACATGCCATAGACTTCGGAGGTCGACGGAAAGACCAAGTGTTTTTTGTATTTAACCGCAGATCGAACGATGGGTAGATTGGCTTCGAAGTCGAGCTCAAACACACGCAAGGGTTGCTGTACATAGGTAGCTGGTGTCGCGATGGCTACGAGTGGCAAGATCACATCGCATTTACGAATGTGGTATTCAACCCACTCACGATTAATCGTAATGTCGCCCTCAAAGAAATGCATACGGGGATGCGAGACTAAATCACCCAGGCGATCGTTTTGCATATCCATGCCATAGACATGCCAGTCGGTGGTTTCTAAAATGCGTTTCGAGAGGTGGTGACCAATAAATCCATTCACACCCAAAATCAGAACTTTTTTCATAATGCGACCCAGTTACCCGTGTTTTAAATGCATACCAACTAATTTACGTTGCACTTGCCGGTTGCCATGCCATGATTTCAATGGCCTGGCGATTCCCGCAAATACCGAATACTCGATTATCAACTACCTGGATACCGGGCCGGCCAAGATCAAGGGAGCTCGGCAGTACGGGATTTAGTTTGGACTTGGCTATAACCATCCGCGCGCCTTGCCAGTCGGTAAATGCGCCAGGGTAGGGTGGGGCTACAGCGCGGATCAGGTTATGTACCTGTAGCGCATCCTGAGACCACTGGATTCGCCCATCCTCGGGTTTGCGGCCACCGAAATAACTACCCTTGGCGAGTACATTCGGAGATCTTGGAACGCGACCTTGCAAAAGCTCTGGCAGGACGGCCTGCATCACCTCAATTGCAGCATTGCTCACCTTGGCAAATACGGCAGTAGCATCTTCATCGGGGTCAATAGGCACAGCTACCTGACCAACAATATCGCCAGCATCGGGTTTGGCTTCCATGATGTGCAGGCTCGCCCCCGTTTCTGTTTCCCCATGCAGGATTGCCCAGTTCACTGGTGCACGACCACGGTATTTTGGTAGCAAGGAGCCATGCATGTTCAGCGCAGCGATGCGAGCCACGGCGAGAATGTCCGAGGCAATCATGTGGCGGTAGTAAAACGAAAAAATATAATCGGGCGCGATCTTTTGAAACTGTGGCAGTAAATCTAAAAGACCACTTGCTTCGGGTTGGACATGCGGAATACCGCGCTCTTGGCATAGGGCCGCAACGCTGCCAAACCAAATGGTTTCGCGTGGATCATCGGCGTGGGTTACCACCAACTCAATCTGAATGCCAGCATCCAACAGAGCCTTGATGCAGCCAACACCAACATCATGGTATGCAAATACAAGCGCCCGAATTGGTGCCTTGGGTGTATTCAATGACTAAGGCCGTTCTAAAACAGTTTGAACCACATAGCGCGGGCGCTCACGCACTTGCTGATAGATGCGGCCAATGTATTCGCCCAACAGGCCGAGACCAAAGAGCATCACACCAATCAAGAAGAAGGTTAACGCAAACAGGGTAAACACTCCTTCAACCTCAGAGCCTAGAACAAAGCGACGCACCAAGAGAAGGGCGAAGAGGGTCCCTGAACCCAGTGCGAGCAGCATGCCAAAAATAGAAAAGAGTTGCAGCGGCATCACCGAAAAGCCAGTAACTAAGTCAAAGTTCAGGCGGATCAGTTGGTATAGGCTGTACTTGGATTCACCAGCAAAACGCTCCTCGTGTTTCACTTCAATTTCCGTCGGGTTTGCTGCAAAGGTATAGGCCAGTGCTGGAATAAAGGTATTGCTTTCATTACACTGGCGTACCAAATTCACAATGCGGCGGCTGTAACCGCGCAGCATGCAGCCTTGATCGGTCATCGTGATGCGCGTAATGCGCTGCCGTAAGTGATTCATCGCTCGGGATGCGGTTTTGCGGAACCAGCTGTCTTGTCGGTTGGAGCGGATCGTGCCGACGTAATCGTGACCCTTGATTAATTCCGCAGCAAGTAAGGCGATTTCTTCAGGTGGGTTTTGCAGGTCCGCATCCAGCGTAATAATGGATTCACCCCGAGCGTACTCAAAGCCAGCCATGATGGCCATGTGTTGACCAAAGTTATTCTGAAATAAAACAACCCGAGTGGTATCTGGTCGCAAATCAAATTGGGCTGCCAACATCCCTGCAGAGCGATCCTTACTGCCATCGTTGACAAAAATAATCTCGTAGCGAAGATTTAATTTCGCTTGCAACTGATCCATTGCAGGATACAGACGATCAAACAGGGCTTGGAGTCCCTCTTGCTCGTTGTATACCGGAATGACGATGCTGAGCTGAGGTGACATTTGGGGCGAATAGGCTGACATACCCTAATTTTGCCTGATGTCGACCCCTTTCACTATAAAACCGATCAACTCATACACAGAAACGGATCCGCAAAATGATAGAATTTTCAAGTAGTTAAACCCAAATTCCTAATCTATGACTGAAATAATGCCGGTATTGCCCTTGTGGGTTGATGTAACCGCGATGTCCACAACGGCTTTGTATGGAGCCGCCACCGCCAGAAGTCGCAATGTACCTATTTCAGGCACTTTAATTGCAGGAATTTTGTGTGGTGCGGCTGGCGGCATGGTTCGCGATTTGCTCTTGGGCTTAGAGCCGGTTGCAATCACTGGCCCTTACTATTTGCCTTGGATTTTATTTGCTTCAATTGTCGGAGCATTTTTATTCTATCGATTCATCTCTAAAAAAGTTCCATACCTGATCTTACGCGGGATTGCAATTGGCTTGCTTATTGCGATTGGCTGTCAAAAAGCGCTCATTCATGAAGTCCCTTTTGTGTCGATTATTTTGTGTGGTGTGCTGACTGCTACAGCCGGAGGAATGGCGCTTGATGCATTAACTGGTTACCGTTCAGCGGTCTTTAGTCAAGCACATTGGTTTGCAACGGCATTAATTATGGGCAGTTTGGTTTTTTATGGCCTAACCGTGACTACCAATTTTTATATTGCTACCCCGATCGCTGTTTTAGTCACAGCAGCCTTGTATGTTTTAAGTGTCACTCGTAATTGGCCCTCCCCAAAATGGCCCAATGAAAGCGACGATACGTCCTCTAGCTAATTTAGAAAAACATTATGAAAACACCATTTAAAGTTGCTGCCGTTGAATTTAATCCCGAGTTCATGGAGTTTGAGAAGAATATCCAAGGCGCCTGTGCGATGGCAGAGGAGGCCGCCAAAAATGGGGCAAAGTTAATCGTTCTTCCCGAGGCTGCTATTTCTGGATACATTTATCGCGATCTTGAGCAATTCTTGCCGTATATGGATACGATTCCAGGTAAGACGACCGATGCATTGGTAAAGGTCGCCTCCGCATACAGCTGCTACATTGCAATTGGTATTGCTGAGATTGATCGGGACACAGGCCTAACCTACAACTCGGGGGCACTCATTGGGCCGCAAGGTTATATCGGTAAATACCGTAAGAATGGTTTGAATCCATCTGATATTTTGTGGTTTGTGCCTGGCAACACTGGATACCCCGTTTTTGAGACTGAGCTCGGTCGAATTACGATGATTATTTGTTACGACGACACCTATTGGGAACCTGCCAGAGTCACCGCTGTCAAAGGGTGCGACATCATTGCTTATATTTGCTCTTCAGATCGCGTACTGCCTCAATTGGGTGCTGAGGCCGCTGGCAAGCATTCTACGATTGCGGCTGTTCAACACCAGTGCGCTTGGAATGGTTTGGCAATGGTTGCCGCCGATCGCAATAATGCCGAGAGTAATCCCACTACGGGAGTTACCGTGACGTATGGCGGTTCAGCCTCGATTTGGCAGGCCGATGGCGAGCGTATTGCTCACGCACCAGCAACCGATTACTCCAAGACAATGACAAATAAAGCGAACATCATTTATGGTTCAATTGATCCAGCTCGCTTTGACAATGATCAGAAAAAAACATTGGCACGCCGCAGACCAGATTTGTATTCAGATCTGGCGTTTTATCGAGCGCCCACAGATGGTGCTGCAACGAAGTCGCCAAGCCCAGTGTTGGCCAGAGCGATTCAGTACCGAATCGATACCAATGATTTTGATGGCAATCTAAATCGATGCGATGCCCTGATTAAAACGATCCAAACCGATTCTAAGCAATCGAATCTAGTTGTTTTGCCTGCTTTTTCCTTTTGCGGACCAGTATCAAAAGAGAACTACATAGCCTTGGCAGAGAAACTATTGGGCAAGTCAACCCAAGCGGCAAGTGACTTTGCTGCTCGACTGAAAACCCATTTGGTTGCTAGCTTTATTGAAAAAGACAGTGACGCGTACTTTCATACTGCGGTGCTCCTAGGCCCTGATGGAAAGTTAATTGGACATTACCGTCAAACCCATCTCGATCCAATGCATGCATTTTTGACGGCGGGCTCTGATTTGCCGGTGTTTAAAACGGAAATTGGCAAGATTGGCTTATTACTAAGTGATGACTTCCGCTTTCCGGAGGCGTCCGGCGTTTTAGCATTGCGCCGAGCCGATGTAATTGCTGGCCCAGTGAATTGGACTGGTCAGTACGGCGGAAAACTGCAAGATGCCGAAGGTTTATTTGATCATCCATATGCTGCCAACACCATGATTTTTTGGTATGCAGCTGCAAAAACAGCACAAGCATATACCGTGGTTGCGAATGCAGTAGGGAATGGCTGTATAGGCTCAAGCGGGGTTTTCACGATTAACCCGATTGACTCACTCGAGATTCCACAAGTTGCCTCAATCGACCAGGAGGAAGTGGTTTCCTTGGCATTTACAACCCTCGGCAATGCCTATTGGATGAATCAAGATAAGCTGGTTGGCGGTCGTAGGGCAGATCTTGCGGCTCCGCTAGTTTTTCCATTGCAATCTACTGCTTTAGAAAAATGGAGGGCAGCCCCTGGATTTGATGTCAATGCGTGGGCGGCGTATCGGCAATAACGATGGAAGTGAACGCCCTTCAGGATGTATTTAATTTGCAGGCATTTGTTATGGGGTGCCTTGTTTTGATCGCCTGTGTTTTGATTCAGGCCATCTTTGTACTGGGGGTTGTTTCAAAATGCAAACGCGCCATCACCTCCCTTATTGGCGAGCATCGAAACATCTCAGCGCATTTTGTTTTTATCCTGGGCATAGTCCTTTTGTTAACTTCACATTTATGCCAAATTTATGTGTGGGGTCTTGCGCTCAATGCTTATGATGTAATTCCGAGTTTGCATAAAGCGATGGTGTATGCAGGGAGCACCTATACAACAGTGGGCTTTGTTTCCGACCCTTTACCAACGCAGTGGCAATTGTTGTCGGTCATTATGGCAGTCTCAGGCTTGTTTACCTTTGGCTGGAGTACGGCTGTAGTCTTTATTATTTCTCAGGCATTGTTTCCTGCAGAAAAGTAAAGATTTAACTCCGATGCACAGTGAGCCCGCCTCGATCGGCCCACCCAAGCTAGCTTTTGCGGTACTTTGTCAAAAGACCCAGTAGGGCATTCACAATGCGCTCCACATCCGCATTGCTCATCCCCGGAAAGAGTGGCAAAGTCAGAATGGATTTGCCGATGCGCGCGGCAATCGGCGTATTGCTGAGTTGGTAACCTTTTTGCTGGTAAAGACTAAAGCCGTTAATGGCAGGGTAGTGAACGCCTGTACCAATGCCCTGTTCTTTTAAATCGGCCATGATCTGGGCGCGGTCGACTGTGAGTTGCTCAAGGGGTAATACGACCTGAAACATATGCCAGTTTGATTTGAAATCACCATCCGACTGGACTGGCAGCCCCAGTTCCAAACCCAGTAAATTGGCTTGCTTCAGGCCTGAGTCCAAGACCGTAAAGTAGTGTGCTGCTAGTAGGGTGCGTTTTTCCTGAAATTGCGCAATGTGTTTGAGTTGATGCAAGCCAATTACGGCATTCACATCAGTCAAGTTATCTTTGCCGCCCAGCATATCAACATCCATGCCATCCATACCGGTACGGGTGAGGCCTTGTAGGCGTAGCTTTTCTGCAAGACGTGCTTCGTCCGCATTATTCAAAACTAAACAACCGCCTTCAACAGTCGACAGATTTTTATTCGCCTGAAAACTGAAGCTCACCAGATCACCAATGCTGCCAATCCGCTGACCTTTCCATTCGGAGCCAAAGGCTTGGGCTGCGTCTTCAATTACCCGCAATCCATTTTCTTTTGCGATGGCATAGAGTATGTCCATATTGACGGGGAGTCCAGCCAAGTAGACGGGCATGATTGCGCGCGTTTTGGAAGTAATGGCCGCAGGTACTTTATCGAGATCGATATTGCGAGTGCGAGGATCAATATCAACAAAGACGGGCGTAGCGCCAACCGATAGAATCACGTTGGGCGTGGCAACCCAGGAGATCGGCGTAGTAATCACCTCATCACCAGGGCCGATGCCTGCTACTTGCAAGGCAATTTTCATGGTGGCAGTGCCGTTGGCAAAACAGCGCACCGGCCGATTGCCAAAATAGGCGCTCAGTGCTGCTTCGAATTCCGCCAACTTAGGACCGGAAGTAACCCAGCCGGAGCGCAGTACTTCAGCAACTGCCGCAATCGTTGCTTCATCAAAGCTGGGGCGCGTAAATGGAATGAACGGCAATGGAGCAGTATCTGACATGGAGGACCTTTGCCTATCGATTAGTCGAGCGAAGTGGTATAGGATTTGTCGCAACGCTTGGGTGCTTGACGATCATGCGGCGTGAATCTCGGTCGACGATTTCCATCGGCAGTCCTAAGCGTTCAAGTTCAGCATATTGTGATGGCACCATGAGTGCATAGGCATTGGGCTGGGCTTTCCACTGCTCCATAAATGCATTTAAGGTTGGCGCCCAGCGCTCGGGCTCTTGATCTACGCCGAACTGCAATTCATCTGGGAACTCCACCATGATCATGGTTCGGCCTAAATAAAAGGGCAGGGTGTGATCCAAAATGCGGACCGAGTAGATGGGTGCGTCTGCTGGGATCACATTCCGAACCCGGTTGGCTAAGTCCACTCCGGATACGGCGCGACCCAGTGTTTCATGACCGGTACCTGCAATCATGCTGGTGAGATAAAAGCCAATTGCCAGGCTGGCAATGCTGGTAATGCCATTACGCCGCGCTTGCCAGGCGGCCAAGCTACTAAACAAAATCAAGACGACCAAGGCAGCGGCAATCCATTGCGTATATTCCGCATAGGCGGTGATCTCATCGGGCTGCGCTTGCACGCCCACAAAAGACAAAAAGAAGAAGCCAATAAAGCCCACAAGGGCAAAGCATGCCGTTTGTAAGATCCAGGTTATTGGTAGGACATTGGCTTGGCTCAACTGGCGATCCAAATACCGCCCGACCAACATGGCCAGGGCTGGAAAAATCGGAATGATATAACCCGGTAATTTTGAGCGCGACACACTAAAAAAAGCAAAGATGATGACGAACCAGCACACCAGCATCCAGCCCGCAGAAAAATGGCCTTGCCGCGATTTCCATGCCTGCGCAACTGCGCCAGGCAATTGAAATAAAAACGGCAAAAATCCAGCAACTAAGAGGGGGATAAAAAAGTAAATGGGCCCAGGCCGACGGTGCGTGTCTTGAGTAAACCGCTCAAAATGCTCGTGGATAAAGAAGAACTCAAAAAATTCGGGATGGCGGAGCGACATCACAATGAACCAGGGGGCAGTAATCGCGAAAAACAGCAATAAACCACTCACGATGTGGAGCCGCTTCCAAATGCGCCAATCCCACGCGCTAAGCGAATACGCAATCAATACCAGAGTAGGCAGTGCTGCCCCGATTAAGCCTTTGGATAAGGTTGCCAGCGCCATCAAGGCCCAGCAGAGCAACATCCAGTTGCGCGTGCTAGCAGCTGTTTTGCTGTCTTGAGCTAGAAGTAG
>JBIPON010000188.1:0-3522 GCA_044379065.1 Polynucleobacter sp.
GTTGCGCGATCTTCCATTAGGCCGACGTTATAAATATCAGGCACCTTAGAGCAACCAACACCTTGATCAATCCAGCGCACGACATAACCCAAAATACCTTGGCAATTGTTATGGAGCGATTCGCGAATCTCCTCTTTAGTCCAATCCGGATAAAGTGCAATCGGTACCGTTAAGAGGTCATCGGTTAAGGCTTCATACTCAGCTGCAGTATCTTGTTTCTCCATTTCCTCTTGGATCTTTGCCACATCGATCTGGTGATAGTGCAGTGCATGCAAGGTGGCCGCAGTAGGCGATGGTACCCAAGCGGTATTTGCTCCAGCTTGAGGGTGGGCCGCTTTTTGCTCAACCATTTCCTTCATGAGATCTGGCGCAGGCCACATGCCCTTACCAATTTGTGCGCGACCACGTAGGCCGCAATCTAAGCCAGCTAACACATTACGACGCTCATACGCTCCAAACCATTTGGCAATCTTCATCCTACCTTTACGAACCATGGCGCCGCCATACATGCCGGTATGCATTTCATCGCCGGTACGGTCTAAGAACCCGGTATTAATAAACGCAACGCGAGCACCAGCTGCAGCAATGGCAGCTTTCAGATTGACGCTCATGCGGCGCTCTTCATCCATGATGCCTAATTTGACGGTGTTCTCAGGCAGGCCCAGTAACTTCTCCACCCGACCAAAGAGCTCGCTAGCAAAGGCGACTTCTTCCGCGCTGTGCATTTTTGGCTTAACAATATAGACAGAGCCTTTACGTGTATTACCAATAGCCTGAGTTGCTGGGCGATTGATGTCATACAAGGCAATCAATACAGTCACGACTGCATCTAAGATACCTTCGTAGATCTCTGTTCCATCGCCAGTAATAATGGCTGGGTTAGTCATTAAGTGACCCACGTTACGGAGAAACAAGAGTGATCGGCCATGCAAGGTGACAACGCCATCTTTCGCATTGACCGCACCAATGCCTGCGGTGTACTTGCGATCTGGATTCAGCGCGCGAGTGAAGGTCTTACCACCTTTGCTAACTTCTTCAACTAAGGTACCTTTGAGAATGCCGAGCCAATTCTCATAAGCCAGTACTTTGTCATCGCCATCCACAACGGCTACTGAGTCTTCTAAGTCCAAAATAGTGGAGAGCGCAGCCTCCAGCACCACATCATTGACTCCTGCTGGATCAGCGGCGCCAATGGTTTTCGTCTTATCAATTTGGATATCAATGTGAATGCCATGATTGCGCAATAAAACAGAGGATGGTGCAGAGGCATCGCCTTGGTAGCCAACAAACTGTTTCTCATCAATCAAACCAGTTGTGCTTCCATCCTTTAACTTCACGGACAGTTTTTTGTCTGCAACGCTATAGGACACTACATCACCATAGGAGGCTTTTGCTAACGGAGCGGCTTGATCTAAAAATTGACGTGCATAAGCAACTACCTTAGCGCCACGAATTGGGTTGTAGGCTCCGACTTTGGTGGCGCCATCTTCCTCAGAAATCACATCGGTGCCGTATAGAGCATCGTACAAAGAGCCCCAACGCGCGTTGGCAGCATTTAAGGCATACCGTGCATTGAGCACCGGAACAACCAGCTGAGGACCCGCTTGAAGAGCGAGTTCGTCATCCACATTCTGAGTGCTAGCCATCACCTTGGCAGGTACATCTTCGATATAAGCAATATCTTTTAAGTGCT
Organism: Polynucleobacter sp.; assembly: GCA_044379065.1. GTDB lineage: Bacteria > Pseudomonadota > Gammaproteobacteria > Burkholderiales > Burkholderiaceae > Polynucleobacter. Next base: position 1,694 of record JBIPON010000188.1, read on the forward strand.
TGCGATACGCAGGCATATCTTTAATTGGGCCTGGATTGGCTTTATGCCACGCATCTAAGCTACGCTGTAGATGGGTACGCTTAGCTAGCAAGGCTGCATTTTTGGGTGTTAAGTCGTTCACAATCGCATCAAAACCCTGCCAAAAATCGGCACTTTTCACGTTCAGCCCTGGCAGCACTTTGTCCTCAATAAAACGATAAAGGGGGGTAGCAACTTGGAGGCTGTGGCATTGGGTGCGAGCGGTCATAATAAGGGCCTTAAAAGCGGTTTTCGTAGGAAGGACAAATGCATTGCAGTGCAATATATTCTGCCATATTTTTGTAATAATTCGATAAAAATTGGGTGTTCAATGTAGTTTTTATCAAAAAATGCGACACCTAGGATTGTAAACTGAAAATTACACCAGATTTGCTTGGATTCAGGACCGCTCCTCCATTCAAGTAGATCAAATCACAAAAACAAGGACACTTTGCATGACAGGCATCCTCACTTCCCTTAGTCGCACAATCCTGGCTGGATTTATCTTGCTGGCAGCCATTTTGCTTATCTTTGCCAACCAGGCTACCCTGGGTTCTCCCGAGTGGTTGCTGTTTTCATTGCGTTGGCTTCATGTCCTCTGTGGCGTCATGTGGCTCGGATTGCTGTGGTACTTCAATGTGGTGCAAATTCCATCGATGCCCCTGATTCCAGATGAGCAAAAGCCAGCAATCAGCAAGGTCATCGCGCCGCGAGCCCTTCTATGGTTTCGTTACGCTGCGCTCGCTACGGTAGTAACAGGCATGTTGGTGGCGATCTTTGCCGGTTATGCGCATCAGGCATTTACCCTCCAGCCTGCGATTAGGGCAATAGGCTTGGGTATGTGGATTGCCCTGTTTATGGCATTTAATGTGTGGTTTGTGATTTGGCCCAATCAAAAACGGGCTTTAGGGATCGTACCTGCTGAGCCGGCAGTCAAAGCGGCTTCAGCCCGCCGTGCCATGCTGGTATCGCGCTTTAATACGATTTTATCGATTCCGATGCTCTACCTAATGAGCGCCCAATCCCACGGGGGTCTATAGGCAAAGGGGGGATAAATCTGCAAAAAGTACTGCGCCCGCATAAAATAGCGGCTGTGAGAACGAAACGGGTTCTCGGAACCGATTCGCATTAATAAAAACCATTTCAATCAGGGAGACACGATGGAACATACATTACCGCAGTTGCCTTACGCGCTTGACGCCTTGGCCCCACATATTTCAAAAGAAACCATGGAGTTTCATTACGGTAAGCACCATCAGACTTACGTTACCAATTTGAATAACCTGATCAAGGGTACCGAGTTTGAGAACGCCAGCCTAGAAGACACTATCAAAAAATCATCTGGCGGTGTATTTAACAACGCAGCCCAAGTATGGAACCACACGTTTTATTGGATGGGTCTTAAGCCAAATGGCGGCGGCGCTCCTACCGGCGCACTAGCTGATGCGATTAATGCTAAATGGGGTTCGTTTGACAAGTTCAAAGAAGAATTTGCAAAGTGCGCCGTGGGCACCTTTGGCTCAGGCTGGGCATGGCTGGTTAAAAAGCCCGATGGCTCACTTGATCTCGTATCCACTAGCAATGCCGCTACACCATTGACAACCGATGCAAAAGCCTTGGTGACCTGTGATGTGTGGGAGCATGCGTATTACATTGATTACCGCAATGCACGTCCTAAGTACCTTGAGGCATTTTGGAATTTAGTGAACTGGGATTTTGCAGCAAAGAACTTTGCTTAATTTCTAATTCACCGTTGCACCACTCAAGTCACCTGCGGGTGACTTGTTTGTTTCTAGGACTGCAAAAAAACG
>JBIPON010000253.1:0-3518 GCA_044379065.1 Polynucleobacter sp.
AGCGTGTGCAGTTCATCGCTTGTGACGATATCCACGGGCCAACGCTCGACGATATCGCGCAGGACTTGCTCTTCGGCCGGCCGTGTGCGCTCCAGTAGCGTTGCCTTTGCGGTGGTAATGGGCGCACGCTGCCCCTGCTTGAAGTGAGATATGTCCCGCCGAGACAGATACTCAGCAACTGAAGCGATGAATGCAGGGTCATCCTTCGAGGCGTACAGGTGTGCGTAATATTCAGCGCTTTTGGGGCCTTCATCGCATTGAACAACCCAAAATCGCCGATCGTCATCCTCGAGCGGGAGCGCAGTCGTGCTGTTTGAGAATATCAGCCAACGACAGGCGTTCCACTCGACATGTTGCCGGCCGTATTTTGGGTTGATAGTGCGTGTTTCTTCGGTCACCAATTGCTTCAGCTCCTGTTGGGTCTGGTATTTGCGTTGGCCACTTCCCTCATCGATCTCATCGACGACCGCCAGTACCTTTCCAGCCAACAACCCGTTGTACCCCGTCCGCAGAGTTCCGCTTAGGTTGAAGGCCAAGGCGGCGTAGCCGACGAAGACACGCCCCAGAACGGTTGCCACCCAGTTCCTGCCCATCCCAGTCCGCTTTGCGATGTGCAGCCATGCGATTGACGGCAACTCTCCGGGCCGCTGGGCAATGTGAGCCAGCCAGTCGAGGAAGGCGTCTGCATCTTTGCCCCAGAGCCAATTAATGTGTTTCACAAATGGCGCTGCGCGCAGTTCCCAGTCACCGGGACATGGGAGGAAACGGAAGCCGCCCCAAGTGTTGAGTGCATTTTGACCGCTGGGCGCGACCGTAATCATTGGCGCACCCGGCCTGAACGTCATTGTGGCAGTGCTGCGCCTGTCGGGATGCTCAAGCCAAATCTCAGCAACCTTGCGACTGACCTTCCTCGTCGATCCGTTCTTGCCAGGGACTTCCACTACCATCTTTGACGCGGCGGTGCTGGCGCGGAAATCGGACTGCGTCAGAGCACAACGAGGCCGAGTGGTATCGACGACCTGCGCCCCATCCTCAATCAAGATACAGTCCTCCACCATACCATGAAGCGTCCAAAGCTTGGTGAAATCAGTCGGGTCGTTTGTTTCTCCGGCGGCCAAGGCACGTTCGTGTTCACGCGCATGCCTTTTTGCAAGGATACGCACATCCTCTTCGCCCAGAGCTTTCTCGATGGCACGGTTGGCCGCACGCCTCGGGTCCATTTGATCTAAGCAGTGGCTGCTGATGGCGTTGTGTGGATGTAGCAGAACGCCCACCACCTGCTCAGGCGCCAGACCGTCCCGCAACGCCTGACAGGCAAAGTGAAACACGTCGGCACTGCGATCAAGCCCATGTGGCTCGTCGATGAGCTTGCGCAGATACGCATCGGACGGCAGACCTAGATCATCAGCGGTCAGTGGCACGACTTCGCCAATATCGGTCGGTTGCCGGTCACGCGGTTTGTCCGCCGCGGGGAATGCAAGCATCATTGCTTGCGCGCCTACCTCTATCCCCGTGTCAGCATCAATAATGTATGCCAATTCGGGCACACGACCGGCGGCAGACTTTTTGGCATTCGGCCAGTTTATCAATCCAGGAACACGGAAAAGCCGATCTACGTTGTGGGTGCCGGCATCGCCCCCAAAAGCTCCGATAAGTCCACGGTTAATCCGCTCAAGCTGGTCCTGAGTGAGGTGGCCATACAGCCGCCAAAGTGCCTGCACACCGTTTCCAGATCCGTTGATTGTTGACGGCGGGATGACTGCCGTCCTGAGCAACCCAACAACAGCTTTTAGTTCATCCGCATTAAATGCAGCTCCATCCTTTGGCGGATCGATGTCAACGTGCGCAAACCTGAGGTCGACGATATCAGTCTTTGCAGGTTTCTTATGCAGACCGGGCAGCACTTCATTAATCGTAAAGTATACGCCCATGCCCTCCTTATTCCGGGCCACGGCCCATTCGGCTGCAGCTTGGCTGTTGGGGCCAAAATCCATGCCAATCGTTGGCCGTGCATTGTCGGGTGCAATCGCCACGAGGTGGATTTTATCCGGGATCGTCTCATCAAAGAACAGTCGGATGTCGGCTATATTTATAGGTGGAACTTTCATTCTTCACCTCCAAGCAAGCCAAAGTACTGCAAAGCCTGGAGGTAAAGCAGCGACATTTCGATTTGCAACTGCTCATCGCAATAGGCCAGGGTCGCTCCGGGGGACACATGCGGCTCCCAGAGCACTTGAATTGCAACCCCGCCGTTAATTTCAAACAAACAGATTTCGGCGGCATATGTTGGTAGGAACGGAACCCAGGTTTTGCGAAGCGGTGTTGAGTTCGCAAACACCTTTTTTTCTGCGCCACGAACGCTCTTAGGGCGGGTCATGCGGACACCTGTAAGGCACAGTTTTTCTGGCGCGGAGGCGCCTTGTATGGTACATAGGTCATAGGAATAATCTTTCTTTTAGCGGCGCGGCTTGTGATGAAGCGGCGCCGTTTGTTTAGGCGTCTGCGGCTGCAGCTTGTGCGGTGGATGTGAAACGGCGCTGTGCGAGATACTTCTGAATTTGCGCGGGTTCGTACAAAACTTTACCGGTCTTGCCGGGTGTCTTTACGAACGCAGGGCCTTCTCCACGAACGCGCCAGTTTTCTAAAGTTGCGGGGCTTACCCCGATAAATGCCGCTGCTTCACGGCTGGGTATTAGAACGTCCATTAACGTTACTCCACGTTGGCCATCGCGGTGTTGCGATGACTTCGGTGGGGTTCATCTATTGAGGATATTTTTTAGTGGCGAGGGAGAGAAAAATATTAGTTTCTCCCTTATCGAGGGGTACCTTCATCCGCCTCGACGTTGTCGAGGTCAGTCAAGGCAGCCAAAAACAGGGCGATACCGTCGGGATCGTCTTTAATAAGCTGCTTGATATTTTGGATCAATTCAAAGTTCTCCGCTCGGGTTGCGTTGTATTTTCTCTCGAGTGTGCCTGCATTTCTTCCTTTTCGGCCAGCATTTGCTGCCTCTGATTTTGCCGCCAGCAACGATGCGTCCCTTGCGGTCCAACCGTACTCAATAAGAATTGTCATCAACACGACAACATAGCCGTCTTCTTCAGCCTTTAGCACGGAAGCTCCGCCCGCAGCGTCCTCCTCGCCAGCAAGACGACGCCTCGCGATGCGCGCTATAATCTTGGTTAAAACCTGCGGTGTATTTGCCTTGTTTTCGTAAAGAAAGCTGACCGCTAAATCTATCCAGTGGGGGTTGCCGTCGTCTTCCCAAGACTGAACATACCGAAGTATAGTAAGACCGAGGTCGTCTAAAGCGGCTTCGCCCAGCTCTTGCCGCAGAGCGTGTGCTGCGCCCTTCCGGTTCATGCCTTTACCTCCGACAGCCGCACCACATTGGTCTGGTCGACCTCAGTCAGAAGACCGGTCACGTGGTCCGCCCACGCCTGCACCGCAACCGCCTTCTCGGTCGCCCAATCATATCGCTGATAAACACCAGCCACGCCGCCCTTAGAGCCGCTGACGT
>JBIPON010000043.1:0-11050 GCA_044379065.1 Polynucleobacter sp.
TGAAATCAAAGTCCGCAATACTAGACAAAGCCCAATTCACAAAACGTTGCCACACACCAATATCCTGTGCGTTGACTGCGCTATCTAAATTAGCATCACCAAGACAAGCTGGCTGAGAGGCCAAAATACTGTTCAATGAAGCCAGTAAGGTGTTGTAATTACTTCTCACAGCGGTTGACCACGTCGACATTGACGGCATTAAATTTAAAGCAGCAGTATCAATTTTTGGCGCAGGGATCGCTTGATCGATTTGATAGAACTCGTCGGTCGTTACTGGGCCGCCCGTATCAGTCTGCGGAAAATAAGTCTGTGTTTGGTTACGCACAATCTTATAGTTATCATTCCGAATACCAATTGTAATTTCAGCGGCAATGGATGTTAAAGGTAGGCCCGATTTATATTGTGCTTGATTGACCTGCCAGCAAGTTCGATACCCCGTGCTAGATGGCTGACCATTGGGTGCGCCAATCACTGATGGATCGGTATACCCTGGGCCCCACCATACACCGGCATTGTCCTCACACGGTCCTTTATCAAAAACACTTTGGGTACAGATCGTTGCTAAGGTGGTTGTGCCAAGCCTTGTAGAGACTAAGCAAGCGCCATTACGCTGATTGTTAGCCTGCTGATTAAATCCCCCCATCGTAAAGTTCACGGTTCGAATGCTTCCTTGGGCTGCATTAGTTAGGTAAGGCATTAGAGGGGCAGAGTCAATCACCCGCGGCACAGCACTTGGCACCTCAATACCGGCAATCTCACCAAAGAGTTGAAACACATCCACCATATTTGTCATATGCTCTACATTGCGATTTGGATTAGCAACCAAAGGCCCCGAGACAATTAAAGGCACCCAAACGCCCGTTTGATATGCCGTTGATTTAGCGCGACTCAAATCAAATTCAGGTACCTTTACCGCATTAGCAAATGTGCCGTTATCCCCCACAATCACAATCATGGTGTTGCTTGCTTTTGGGTCATACGCCAAGCTTCCATCGGCCTTGCGAGTAGCAAGACCAGTCTGCACTAGCAGGCGACCAAACTCGGTATCGATTGCTTCAGTCATCTTATTCGAGATCACTCGCTGCTGCGCCAGTGCAGTGCAATTCAAGTCATCGCCTGGCCCACCCTTAACCAGTGCGCCCGGTGGCTGTTGGTAGGGCGTATGGGCAGCGCTATAGCTCACGGTTGCCATCCATGGCTTACCTGAACTGCGGCCTTTAATCCAATCGATTGCCGCGTCGGTTTCTAAGGTAGTGCGGTAACCCCGGTTACGGCTATCGGTATTGGGAATTTGCTGAATCCCGCCACTAGCACTATTAATTACCAATGGTGACACATAGTAGCCATTAGCTTTGGTGAAATTAAGGTTGCTCGGCGGCGTTGCTTGGCAAGTCGCATTGGGCACAAAAATACCGCCCTGTTGCATACACTGCTTCCCAGGAACATCACCCCCTGGGTTCAGGCTCGAAATCACGGTGCACGAATTGCTTGGCTGATAACAAGCCCCGGTATCAGCCCCACCCTTTGCTAAGCTCGGCACAAAACCGCATTGATATGGATTATTGGTAGGGTCTGGATTAACGCCTCCAGCTGTGATGTCTAAGGATACCGGACCACCCCGAATCCATCCATAGAAATAATCCCAACCCAATTGCAAGGGCGTTCCATTTGCGGCCTCATTGTTATCGGGGCCAGCCAAATGAAACTTTCCAAACATGGCGCTTTCGTAATTGGCTTGCTTGAGCAGTTTTGGCGTAGTCATGTCATACGGAGACACCTGCGCACTAGCTAGATCGTAAGTACCTAAAGCAGAATAAATATTGGTTCTAAAGGGATAGCGACCGACAAATGCGGCAGCGCGACCAGGCGAACATTCGGGCATAGACCAGGTATTCCGAAAACGTACCCCTGAATTTGCTACAACAGTCATATTGGGCATGCTTGGGGGCGTAGTTCCACCATAGCCAAACATCTCCATCTGATCAATACCCACGTCATCCATGATCACAAATAAAATATTGGGAGTAGAACTTGTATTAGTGCCAGTCGAGGAGCTGCCACTGCAGGCCACCATAGCAATACACATGAGCAACATCGCACTACGTTTAATCGACTCTAGGGGCATCATATAGACTTACATTTGGCAAGATTAAAAAGGTGTCAACTAGAGTAAAACATAAGTTAATTCATCATGACAAGAAAAATTGCAAGTAATGCGGTGAGCACAGGAATAGGTGGCGAGGAAGCGGGCAATCAACTCAAGAAAGTTTTTGAATTTCGCCATATTAAATGTACCAACATCCCTAATATCTGTATATTCATAGTATGAGAAAGCAAGTCCAATACCGTTTCGCACTATTTAATCTATTTGCATCATGATTCCTTTAAAACACCTATTCGCAGCCTGCGTCTTTCGTGTAACCCTGCTTACCTTAAGCTCCTGCAGATCGAGCATGTGATCAAATGGCCTCATTTGGCTTCGGTAACACTTCACCGCTCAGCACCCCCATTACCCAGAAGAGTATGTGTTTTAGGAACACTATGTCTAGCGTATACAACTTCATGGGGAATGCAGTGTGGGGCCGAAGTGCCGTCGAGAATGGCAGCTGGACTGGAATCACCAGCAGCAGTGATCGCCAACAGATTGAACAGAATTTGGGTAGAACCTACAGTGTCTATTAAACCGAATCAGCGACCTTGGCTATTATGGGGCAGCGCGGCATTACTTGTTCTCTCTGCGGTGATGCTGGGGTTTTTTCTACTTAAACCCAGTACGCAAAACGCGCCCACCATCAAGATCGGGGATGGCATCACCGGACCGCAGGGTATGGCCTGGATTCCTGGGGGGCAGTTTTTAATGGGCAGCGATCATAAACTCGCTCAGCGTAATGAAATGCCAGCCCACGCAGTAACGGTGCGCGGCTTTTGGATGGATATAACCCATGTGACCAACGACCAGTTTGCTGCCTTTGTACGCGAAACGGGCTATATCACTACCGCAGAACAAAAACCCGATTGGGAAACCATTCGCACACAACTACCACCCGGCGTACCTAAACCCCCCGATAGCGCCCTCGTTCCAGGTGCCATGGTGTTTACTGGCTCGGATCGACCGGTTCGATTAAATGACGCAGAACATTGGTGGACTTATATACCGGGAGCCAATTGGCGCCATCCGGATGGTCCAAAAAGTTCCATCGCCGGCAAAGGCGATCACCCCGTTGTTCAAATCAGCTTTGAAGATGCGCAAGCCTATGCAAAGTGGGCTGGCAAACGCTTGCCAACGGAAGCAGAATGGGAGTTTGCTGCCCGAGGAGGACTCAACCAAGCAACCTATTCCTGGGGCGATCAACTCTTACCCAATGGACAATCACAAGCCAATTACTGGGACACCAAAGCGCAACCCTTTCCTATTTCGAATGGAGCGCAGAGCGGTCGCATTAAGATTGGAACGACTCCAGTGCGCACCTTTCCTGAAAATGGCTACGGCCTCTTTGACATGACCGGGAATGCATGGCAATGGGTTTCGGATTGGTACCGCGCCGATTTCTTTTCCCGTCAAGTTCAGCTGAATAATAAAAGTACCATCAGCAACCCAATTGGGCCCAGTGATAGTTATGACCCCGCTGATCGATTTGCACCGATCAATGCACCCAAACGCGTCATCCGCGGCGGATCATTTTTGTGCAACGAAGATTACTGCATGTCGTATCGCCCCAGCGCACGTCGTGGGCAAGATCCCTACAGCAGTATGTCGCACGTGGGCTTTCGGCTAGTCAAAGATCAGTAACCCATAAAAAAGCACCGCAGCAAAATGACCTGAGGTGCTTTTTAAAGATTGCCCTTACTGCTTTCTATTTAAATCAAAACCGCTTATCGATTCACCAGGGCTTGACCGTTGCGAATCACTTCGTAATGCAAATGGGGTGCGGTCGAATTGCACCGCATTCCCCTACTTTCACGAATAGCGCTTGAGCATGAGCTATTAAAATTGATGCTGGTATTTCTAATTTAAAGAATTGCTTTGCCAACGTTAATCATCTTTAACTGCAGATCTTTTTACATTCAAAAGCATGGGGCCGATAAATAAATTAAGACAATCATTTGTATAGGTCGGGGTGTTTCCGTTACCTGAGGTTGGTGAAATATTGGGTGTAGAGCTGATTGATCCACCAGAGTTGGTCGTGTAGTAAAAAGCCCAACCGAACATCTGGGATAGATCCAAATTCAGATCAATATTAAACTTACTCTTTGAAGAAAGCTTCAAGGGAGATCTTAATTGCATCGTATTGACAATGTATTTGGTGCTGTAATTACCAATACTTGTTTTATATCCACTGGGATTGCCAGCCGAATCAACTGCTTGAATCGAGACCCACTTTACAGTGCGTGAGCGATCCGAGTCGAGTGTAGCTGAAATAGCGCTACTGTATAAGCTGTCGTATCTTGTATTGGAGCTTTCGTCCAAATAAAAGCTATATGCATCTGTTGTAAATCCGGGTGGTAGTAAGTTAAAGGTATTGATCGCAATCCAAGAGCGGCCTTGAGTATTTCCAAAGCTACCTGCAGATGGATTACTCAACCCATGTTTCTGATAAAAAAAGCTGGGCTTACCGTTGGTTGTTCCGCCTTGAGTACCAATAGGACTGTCTTTGGTATTCGCAATTCCACCGCTAAATACTTTCGAGGTAGTGCCGCACTGCAGGACCTCGCCTCTCTCGTCACGTATTTTGCCCAAGGAATTGGCCTGAATCACATGGTCGAAGGTTAGCTCAATTTTGTCTATCGAGAAGCTACCGTTCACTAAAGTTCTAGTATCAACATCCTTCAATAGATCCAAGGGGCTTGCAATAATATCTATAGGCTGAAGACTAGTGTCATTCATTTTATCTAGCGCTGTTACTCTGCTGCCATCTTCGCCAATTAGAACAATCTTGCGTACGGTTATTGCTAAGTATTTTGCCCCAGATGCGCAGGCATAAAATTGCCAGTTTGATGCGCTTGCAGAACTTGGAAATGCTGCCGTAAGCGGGGCAACCGTGTTTGTTTTGCAGGCCGGAAAAGTTCCGCTAGGCGCAAGAGGTGGATTCCAATTGGCTTGAGCTAAAGCTGGAATCATGAGCAATAGGGATAAGATTCTTCTTTTCATATTAAATCCAAATATTTGCAGTAAGTTGTTAGTCAGAATCGTTGTCAGGGTCTGCAGTTACAGTGATGCAGGCGCCCAAGCAAGTAACCTGACTTGAGGCCACGGTGGCATCGGTCGGAGTAGTGGATGCAGTGGGTCCTGATGAGGCTGGGGTAGTAGATATCGTGGAGTCCGAAGAATTTCCACCACCACATGAAACTAAAACAGCGCTGACTAGAGTCAGAAAACCGAACTTGCAAATAAAAACAAAATGTTTATATATTTTCATACTGAAGCCTAATATTTAAATAAATTAGCAGCACTGACCATTAATTAAGTACTACTTATAATAATAAGTATATATTAAATTCAATTTTAATTATAATAATCATATCTAATCGCCATGAATCGCTAAATGATTATGATTTAGATTCTATCAATTGGTTCGTCTAGTCCGGTGTAGCCGTCGTTTTTAAATAAAACGTCTATCGATTCACCAGGGCTTGACCGTTGCGAATCACTTCGTAATGCAGATGGGGTCCGGTCGACCTACCCGTCGAGCCGACAGTCGCAATCACTTGGGATTGTTGCACCACATCCCCTACCTTCACGAATACATCATGGGCATGGGCATAGCGCGTAATCACTGCATTAGGGTGTTTGATATCAACCACGTTGCCGTATTCCGCATCCCAGCCAGCACGTACGACCACACCATTGCCAGTCGCCTTGATGGGGGTGCCATGGGCGGCAGGATAATCGGTTCCCTCATGCCATGCCAGTTGACCCGATATCGGATCAATGCGATAGCCTAAGCCACTCGACGGCTTGATAAAAGATGGTAAAGGTAATCCGGTTGGCAAACCACTGCCCTCCCAGGTATGGGTTAATGCCGATTGCATGGCATTGACGCGGGCACTCAAGGCAATTGAGTCATGTACGGTGCGATCTAAGCGGGCGCCGTACTGCTCGCCCTGATTGCCCAGATTAATAGTAACCGTCGAGGGATGAATGGGTCCACCTTGGGCTTGACCAAATTGGGTTTGGTTGCCTAAATCCACCACACCGCCACCTTGGGTGCGCAGAAGTTGGTTACGCAAATCATCCAGCTGACTGAGGTTGCGCTGCGCCTCATCCATGCGGAGCTGTAATTGCATTAACTTAGTCTCGTAATCGCCTTCAGACTGCGCAACAAATCGAGTCTCTAAAAAGGCATTGCGCTCGATGGAGAACAGAGCATTGCGGGTTTGGCTCGTAAATCCAGTAATCGACCAGGCGATAAAAAAGAGGAGTCCGAGAAAAGCCAGTCCACCCAGAATGAGCTGCCCCGCAGAAATCTGCAGTGCCCGTACCCGGCTATGCGGGCCCATCATAATTAATATTTGCATATTTACCTCACCCCTGAATTCATTTCCAGAATTGGTTGCATCACTGCCATCACAATACCTAAAACCATGAGGCCCATGATCAAAATCAGCATGGGCTCTAATAAACTGGTCACTATCTTCGTTTTTTGCTCCGACTCAAATTCGGCATTTTCGGCACCATACTTGAGCATTTCGCCTAGCTTACCCGATGCTTCACCCGACCGAATCAAATGTATTAAGATCGGGGAGAAAACCCCTTGGCTACCTAAGGCGCGGGCTAAGCTCGTACCCTCACGCAAGCGTACCTCAGTGGAATCGATCGCTGCGCGCAGCACAGCATTGCCTAAGGTATCCCGCGCACTATGCAGTGCCGCCAGAATCGGTACGTTGGCTGAAACCAGCATCGCCATCGTATTCGCAAAACGGGCAGTCTCAAAACCCAATAACAAGGGGCCTACTAAGGGTAAATTGAGTAGCACCTGATCGGCTCTGAGCCGAACCTCTTCTTTTGCTAAGGCACGGCGGCCCAGCCAGCTTGCAATCACAATAGCAATGGCGAGCAACCAACCCCAGGTCACTACAAAATCCGATAAACCCAGAACAAATTGAGTGGAGAAGGGTAAGTCCTGTTTGGTGTTCTGAAACACCCTTGCAATTTGCGGTACCACATATAACATTAAAAACAGCACAATCAAAAAAGCCACGCCCGTCAACATAGCCGGGTAAGCTAAGGCACCCATGGCTTTTTGTTTTAAGGCTTGGCGCTTTTCTAAAAACTCTGCCAGCTGCGTTAAGACTTGTCCCATTTTTCCAGACTGCTCGGCTGCGCCTACCACCCCTTGATAAAGGGGATCAAACGATTCGGATTGGGTCGCAATCGCCCGTGAGAGTGGCAAACCCGCGCGCAGCTCTGCCACCACTGACTGCAGTACGGCTTTGATGTGCGCCTGACTACTTTCATCGGCAAGCACCGACAAGGCCTCCTCAATCGGCACACCCGAGCGCACTAAGATAGCAACTTGCTTGGTGAGCATCGCCAGCTCAGCACGGCTAATCGGCTTGCTTTTTGAAAACCAGCGACTCCAAAAATACTGCTTACCCCATTCTGTCTCGATCTCAACGGTCACAGGTACTAATTGTTTTGCCATTAACGCTTGGCGTACAGCGCGCACACTCTCCCCTTCGACGCTGCCGCGCTCACTCTTACCGGCATAACTCATGGCCTCAAAACGGTAGCGTGGCATGGTGCGCTTATCCTTGGTGCTTACGCATTTACGTGATCAGTGCGCTTATTCAACATCGACGGAGCCCGTCACGCGCAGTATTTCTTCGAGTGTCGTTTTATTCTCATTCACCCAGCGCTTACCGTCATCCGCTAGAGTTCGCATGCCGCCCAGGGAGGCCTGTTTGCGAATCTCACTCTCGGCTGCGTGCTGATGAATCAGTTCCCGAATCGCCTCATTAGTCGTCATCAATTCATAAATTCCGGCGCGGCCACTGTAACCCGAATCGCCACACACACTACATCCCTTACCGCCGCAAGCTTGGCACGATAAGCGAATTAAGCGCTGACCTAAAACCCCGAGGAGGGTAGATGACAACAAGAAAGGTTCAATGCCCATATCTATTAAGCGCGTCACTGCAGACGGTGCGTCATTGGTATGTAGGGTTGCTAAAACTAAGTGGCCAGTGAGTGAAGCTTGCACCGCAATTTGCGCCGTCTCCAAATCCCGAATCTCACCGATCATCACAATGTCTGGGTCTTGGCGCAAGATGGCGCGCAAGGCCCGCGCAAAGTTCATATCAATACGCGAATTGACTTGGGTTTGCCCAATACCATCGAGGTTGTACTCGATGGGGTCTTCCACTGTCATGATGTTATTAATCTTATTGCGCAGGCGCAATAAAGCACCGTACAACGTAGTGGTCTTACCACTACCCGTAGGCCCCGTCACTAGGACAATGCCATGCGGCCGATGAATCAACTGGTCAAACTGTTTAAAGGTATCGTCCGCCATGCCAAGTGCGCGCAAATCGAGTCGATCGTAATTCTTTTCCAATAAACGCAGCACTACCCGCTCACCATGGGAGGTGGGTAGCGTTGAGACTCGCACATCAATCGCTCTGCCGCCGACCCGTAAGGAAATACGACCATCTTGCGGCATGCGCTTTTCGGCAATGTCGAGGGAAGCCATGATTTTGATCCGCGATACCAGCGCTGCATGCAAGTCACGCCGCATATCGACAATGTCACGCAAATTGCCATCGACCCGAAAGCGCACCATCGACTTACGTTCAAATGCCTCGAGGTGAATATCCGATGCACCATCCCGGCTTGCTTGCTTGAGCAAACTATTAATCATCCGAATCACTGGCGCGTCGTCATTCATCTCCAATAAATCTTCTGATACCGGCATCTCTTGCAAGAGGCGCGTTAAATCGACCGCCTCCTCTACTTCGTCGACCACTTGAGAAGCGTCCAGGTCACCATTCGAATAGGCAGTATTGAGCGCCTCCATGACTTCTGAACTAGGACGTTCGATGCGCTGCATCGGCCCGAGTAAACGCGATACCTCATGTAATACGGATAGCGGTGTCTCGGGGCTATGCAGAACCGTTGGCGCTTCACCCTCGACAGAGGCATTCTTTAACAGAATGTAATTGGCCCGAGCGTAAGCAAACGGAATGCGCAGCATGCTTACTGCACCGTAATGGGAACAGGAGGAAACGGCGCAGCCGAGGTGGGCGCTGTAGATGGCCGAACCGGTATGGGCTTAGTCAGACCAGAAGATGGCAAGTTGGGGTTTAAGGGCGGACCCGGCTTTACCAATGGCGGCTCAATATCGGAAATCCGCGGTAAATCCTCTTTAGGTAAAAGCATGGGGGCTTGCTTAAACTGGTCTTCGGTCTTTTGCACTAAATCGAGGCGATTTTGAGTGATGTCGGCACTTTGATCTTTGTCACGCAAGATGTAAGGGCGAATAAATACCAGCAAATTGGTTTTAGTCCGGGTTTTAGCATCCGAACGAAACAAGGCACCCAGTACTGGAATATCTTTTAAGAATGGCACGCCCGTCGATGCATCGTTGTACTTGTCTTCAATTAAGCCGCCGAGCACAATAATCTGACCATCGTCGACCAAGACATTGGATTCAATATTGCGCTTATTCAAAATAATACCCGCCTGAAAGCTCTGATTAAAGATGGATGAGACTTCCTGGAAAATCTGCATTTTCACAATGCCGTTATCGGATACCTGTGGCCGTACCCGGAGGGTCAAACCCACGTCTTGGCGCGATACCGTCTGAAACGGTGTAACCGTGGATGTCGATCCGGTTTGGGCGTAGGAACCCGTAATAATTGGCACGTTTTGACCCACCACAATACGCGCCTCTTCATTATCTAAGGTGATTAAATTTGGCGTCGATAAAATATTGGTGCCTTGCGTAGTGGCAAGCGCTGTAATCAAGGCCGACATGCCATAGGCGCCATTAAACTTGGTGAGTAATCCTAAATTTAATCCAGGCGCTGGCGGTATGGGGATGCCACTCGGATTGCCTGGGTTCAGAATATTGCCCACATTGGAACCTAATCCAATAATGTTCGATCCAGTCTGGCCTGCGGCATTCGTGAAATTAGTACCACCAAAGCCCGTGTTTTGATTGCCAGATCCAACTAGGCCCTGCCACTGAATACCCAGCTCGGCCGCATTGGTTGAGCTTACTTCCACAATCAAGGACTCAATGTAAACCTGGGTGCGGCGCCGATCGAGCTGCTCAATCACATGGCGTAAGTTGCGATACAAAGGCTCACTCGCGGTAATGATGATGGAATTAGTAGCTGGCTCCGCCTGAATCGTCCCGCCGGTCGTCGGATTACTGGTACTAGTTAAGGCAGAAGTTGCTGCACTTGCACCCATGGCACCGGGTGCCGTTGGCGCTTGAGTAGGTTGATTCGCCGGCGCATTGGGGGTGACGGTGCCGGGCTGTCCTGGTGTACCACCGGCCTGTGCCGACAAGGCCGCATCCGCTGCCACGATCGCGCGCAGAGTCACGGCCAACTTCGTAGCCTCGGCATTCTTTAATGGCACTACCCAAATATTGCCGTTGTTCGCGTTCGGCACATCAAGGCGTGCAATCAATATCCGAATTTGCCGAATGCGCTCGCTGCTTGCGCCACGCACCAATATTGAATTACTCCGTGGCTCGGCCAAGATCAAGGTTTTCAGTGCGGGATCGGCACCGCCCGTAGCGGCAGTATCCAAAACCTTGCTCAAAATGGCAGCCATATCCATTGCAATTGCATTGTGCAATTTAATGCTTTGCACATCACTGGATGTGGGCGCATCAATCGATTCAATTAAGGTCGCGATGCGCTGAATATTGCTGGCAAAGTCGGTAATCACAATCGTGTTATTACCGGGATAGGCATTGATGGTGTTGTTCGGTGAGACTAAAGGACGCAAGACCGGCAGCAAGCCATTGGCGGATTCAAAATTAAGCCGGAACACGCGGGTGATAATCTGATCACCCCCTTGTTGGGATGGCGTTGCTAC
>JBIPON010000250.1:0-3480 GCA_044379065.1 Polynucleobacter sp.
GCATCCTGTTCGGCGATCAGCTCAATCTTGCGCGTGGCAAATATGTGCCCGTTAGTGAGAGCGAAAAGGGCCATGCCCGGATGTGTGTCGGCAATTTCGCCGTGACCTATGACAAGGTGCTGGTGGCGGCTCCTGGCGGCGGATTGCTTGATGGCTTGCCCGATATGGAAGCCGTGTTCGATCCAGTCGATCTGCGCCCATCCTGGGAGAATGACACGCAGATCGTGCTGGCCGACCTGAGGTTCAAGGGCGAACCTTTTGCGCTGTGCGGGCGGTCAGCTCTCAAGCGGGCTATTGAAGGTTGGCGCGCGATCGGGCTTGAACCGATGGTTGGAATCGAGATGGAAGCTTATATCTTCCAGCGCGGACCCGATGGTGGATGGGTGCCATATGATACGCCAGGTGCCTTTGTCTATGGTACTGGGCCGTTCAGCGACCCGGCAGGGCTGATCGAAGACATCTGGGTTTGCGCAGATGAATGCAACCTGCCGATTGAATCGATGAACGCGGAATATGATGCGCCGCAGTTTGAACTCACTTTGCGGTTTGCCGATGCCTTGAAGGCTGTCGACGATGCGTTCCTTTTTCGTCAGATGGCGCGTGAGATACTTTACAAGCGCGGCTATCTGCTGTCGTTCTTGCCCAAGCCCTTTGCCGATAAAGCGGGTAGCGGATTGCATTTCAATATCAGTTTTAACGACGCCAACGGCAACAATATCTTTGCCAATGATGCTGCCGACGGCAAGCCTGGTGACATCATGACAGGCTGCATCGCCGGCCTGCTCGAACATCATCAGGCTTTGGCCGCAATCATGGCGCCGCTCACCAACAGCTACGCCCGCCTGCAACCGGCTAGCCTGTCAGGCTATTGGGCCAATTGGGGTTTCGATCACCGCGCCGTGACGGTTCGGGTGTCGGCTGAAAGCGGCAAGGCAGCTCGGATCGAACATCGCATGGCGGACTGTGCTTCTAGCCCATATTTTGCGGTTGCCGCAGCTCTTCAGGCGGCTCTTCTGGGGGTCAGCAAGGGTTATGCTTTACCGCCACCCGAAACCAATGACGGTCTTGAGACGATAAATACGGATCGACACACCCCGCACAGTTTGGGCGACGCACTGGAAGCGCTTGATGCCGATCTTGCGCTCAAAGCGGCGGTCGGAGCGACGATGATCGACAATTTCATCGCGATCAAGCGGGAGGAGATAAATATCCTCGAAGGTAAGTCGGTCGACGAGCAAATCGCATATTATCTCCACTTTATCTGAGGCTCAAGACCATGCGCAATCGCTTTATGATCGAAGGTGTCAGCGTCTCGCCGGACCATTTTATCAATGGCAAGCGAGTGTCATCGCCCAGCACATTTGAGACGCGCTGCCCATTCGACTGGACCAACAAGCTGGCGGATGTTTCGCGTGGAGATGCCGAAACCGCTGCGTTGGCTGTTACGGCGGCGACAAACGCGTTTCCAGTCTGGGCCAACATGACTTCCGCCGAGCGCGGTAAATATCTGCACCGGCTTTCGGATCTCATCGAAGCCAATCAGGAACAGTTGGCGATCGTCGAATGCATGGATATGGCCATGCTGCATGAAAGCCTGAGACTGCGCGTCATTGCGCGCGGCGCGCTGAACTTTCGAAACTATGCCGATATCGCGAGCGAACATGTGGAGCGAATGTGGTCTTCCAAGGGTACGGCGAACCGGGTGATCCGCATTCCGGCCGGCCCTGCGGTCATTATCACGCCCTGGAATGCGCCGTTCATGCTGTCGACATGGAAATGCGCGCCAGCGCTGGCGGCGGGGAACACGGTCATACTCAAGCCTGCCGAATGGTCGCCGCTCTCGGCCTCATTGCTCGGCGACCTGATCGAGCAAGCAGGGTTCCCGCCTGGCGTTTTCAACATAGTGCAGGGGCTGGGCAGTGAAATCGGCAATGCACTTGTGAACGATCCTCGCGTGAAGCGGATAAGCTTTACGGGTTCAATCCCGACCGCGCGGGTGATCGGCAAGGCCGCGGCCGAGAATATTGTGCCATTCACCGCAGAGCTTGGGGGCAAATCACCACTGCTGGTCTTTGCCGATGCAGACATCGACGCTGCGGCGAAGAAGGCAGCAGGTCAGTATGACGACAGCGGCCAAGTCTGCATGGCCGGGACTCGGATCATTGTTGAGGACAGCATCCGCGACATATTCCTCGAAAAGTTCCATGCCTATACCGACGCCCATGTGCTCGGTGACAGCCGCGATCCGACAACGACAATGTCCGCCCTGATCCATCCGGCTCATGCCGAACGCGTCATGGGATTTATCGATCGCGCACGTGCGGCCGGAGATATCATCGAACGCGGTGGAAACCGGATTGGCGGCAGCAATTTTATCGAGCCGACGCTGATTATCCCTCGTTCAAACGAGAGTGAGGTAGTGCAAAATGAAATCTTTGGACCGGTCCTGACGTTTCAGACTTTCAGTGACGAGACCGAAGGCGTTGCGCTGGCCAATTCGACTGCATATGGCCTTTCAGCTGTCATATACACCGGCAGTGCCGAGCGGGCGGAACGCGTTGGTCGAGCGGTTCGCGGAGGCACTGTGTGGGTCAACACATTCTTGGTACGGGACTTGACAGCACCTTTTGGCGGTGTCGGTATATCTGGCCTTGGCCGCGAAGGGGGCGATTACGCCTTGGACTTCCATTCCGATCTTAAAACACTGCAAATCCTGGAAGACAGCGTGGTTTGAGTGTCATGCCCCATGAAAGCAATTTCGATGTTTTGATCGTTGGGGCCGGCCATGGCGGCGCGCAAGCCGCGATTTCGCTGCGGCAACTCGGGTTTTCCGGGAGCATAGGAATTGTCGGCAATGAGCCAGACCTGCCTTATGAACGCCCGCCGTTATCGAAAGAATATTTCGCAGGTGAAAAATCATTCGAACGGATCAGAATTCGTCCACCGCAATTCTGGGAAGAGCGTAAGATTACCCTGATAACAAACACCAACGTGATGACGGTCGATCCGGCTAACCACCGGGTTATAGCCGAGGCAGGTGACGCTTTTGGCTATCACAAGCTGATCTGGGCGACAGGCGGCGAAGCGCGTTTGCTTCCAATCACCGGAATCAACCTGCTTGGTGTGCAGACAGTGCGCACGCGGCAGGACGCAGACATTTTGCGCGCTGCAGCGGAGACCGCTCAACATATAGTGATCATTGGGGGTGGCTTCATCGGCCTAGAGGCGGCAGCAGTGCTCGCTAAATTGGGAAAGAAAGTCGTCGTTCTGGAAGCTATGGACAGAGTGCTCGGGCGCGTCGCAGCACCGCCGCTGTCCAAATTTTTTGAAGCAGAACACCGCGCCAACGGCGTCGATATCCGAGTCAATGCCAGTACAGCGGCGATCGAAGGCGAGTCTAGGTCACAGACTCATTATGTCTCAACCAGATCCGGATTGATGCGAGTTGGACAGATGCGAGATAATTATCGTCTCTTTGAT
>JBIPON010000190.1:0-3475 GCA_044379065.1 Polynucleobacter sp.
AACGGGTTTAGTGGGTTCCCACGCCAAAGCGGGGCTAGCAGCAAAGCCAGCAATGCCTAGGGCAATGGCAGCGGACAGCGCGGTGCGTTTAATCGAGTGGTTCATGAATGCTCCTCCGGAAGAATGGACATTCATAGTCGCAATTTTTTATTAAAGCGGAAACGGTAGTTACCCTGAGTTGGACTCAGGGCGCCATAAAAAAGGGATTTCTGCGTTTCCTATGCCTAAAACCTTGGGTTTCTGATGAATAGCCATTGTTTTTATGTTGATATTTAAGCGCACGATTGTTGATCCAATGTTTAGGCTGCATCTACCGCTTTTGGTTATAAGCAAATCACTTCTTATTCGTTCTCATTTTTAGTATTTGTCATTAAGGTAATCCCTAATTCAATAGAGAGGTCCTTATGCAAAGCAATCGCCGTCAGTTTTTACTCCAAGCAGCAGCCTTATCAGGCACTGCCATTGTTCCGTTTAATGCTTTCGGTCAATCAAACTGGCCAAATAAACCCATCAAAATCGTCGTGCCTGTTCCCGCAGGTGCTAGCCTAGATAACCTCGCTAGAACCATTGCAAAGGGATTATCCGAAAAGCTAGGGCAATCGGTGATTGTGGAGAATATGGCGGGGGGCGGCAGCAATATCGCCTTTGGCTATGTAGCCAAGGCCCAGCCGGATGGCCATACCCTGTTGCTCGGTTGGGATAGCCTTACCATTAACCCTAGTCTATATAACGCCGTACCCTATCGGCTTGAGCAGTTCGCGCCAATCACAATGGCCATTACTGCTCCGCAGGTTTTGTTAGTAGGTCCAAAACTTCCAGTAAAAAACCTCCGTTCTCTGATAGAAACGACGCGCCTCAATCCAGGGAAAATTAGCCTTGCGAATGCAGGAAGTGGAAGCCCTGGTCATCTCGCTGGTGCATTACTGGAAAGTACTGCGAATATTCAATTTCTAAATATTCCCTATAAAGGCGGGGCGCCTGGCGTTGCCGACCTATTAGCCGGTCATGTGGATGCTATGTTTGTTACCCTGCCAGCAGCTTTACAGCAAGTACGTTCCGGAAAACTAACTGCCCTTGGAATTAGCTCTGCAAAACGCTCAACCGGAGCCCCCAATATTCCAACGATTGCAGAGGCAGGGTTGCCGGGGTATGACTTAAATTCATGGCAAGGCATTTTGGCGCCAGCGGGAACATCGAATCAGATTATTCAGAAGCTGAACAAGGATATTGTTTCGGTATTGCTTAATCCAGCAACAAAAGAGCAGCTTGTCTCGCAGGGCTTTGAAATCGTCGCCAGCACACCAGAATATTTAGCGAAGCAGTTGGCCCTTCAAACACCAAAATGGGCTAAATTAGTCAAAGACTCTGGCGCTCGTGTCGAGTAATGAATTGTCTTTAAACCTTTGGAATCGCGATGACGCAAAAACGCACAATTGATTTTTACTTTAGCTTTATATCCCTTTATACCTACATTGGATATGAGGCATTTCAGGACTTAGTCAATCGCTATGACCTGGAAGTCGATTACAAGCCGATTGATTTGCATGCGGTCTTTTCCGCTGGCGGGGGTCTACCGGTCTCAAAGAGACCGCCACAACGGCAGGCCTATCGCTTTGTAGAAATGCAACGATGGCGCTTGGCGCGCAACATTCCACTCGTTCTTAAACCTAAACATCATCCATCCGACCCAGTCATTGGCCATCGCATGTTGCTGGCTGCCCTAAAAGAGGGTGCTGACGTTCGTCAATTTGTTGGCAATGCTTTAAAGATTCTTTGGGTTAATGATCTGGATATACAAGACCCCAAGGTCATGGTTCAGGTCGCCAATCAATCTGGACTCAAGGGCGAAGTGCTCCTGGAAAAAAGTCAGGATGCTGCCATACAGACTGATATCGATAGCCTGACGCAGGAAGCAGTTCAGCGGCAAGTATTCGGAACGCCCTTTTTCTTTTACCGAGACGAACCGTTTTGGGGTCAAGACCGATTAGAAATGCTAGAGGATATGATTCGAACCAATCGCGAACCCATTCCTTTTAAGATCATTGAGTCAGCATAGTGCTTTACGGGAAGCAAGGTCCACTATCTGCCCCTTTGGGAGAGTCTTGAATGCCTTGCGAATGATCTTATAAATATCCAAATCAAACTCCGGCCTACCGTCGCTCAGCAACTCATCCACCTCCGCATGATTGGCGGCAGTGCCTAGATAACACCAGTGGTCAAATAGATGCAAATCGTCGCCCTCATGAAGTGCGATTGCCCCTTTATAGGGCCAGGATGCGACTTTTAATTTGAGGAGCGCCGTTTTGAGGCGCAGATTGTGGATGGCTGCCGACTCTATGCCGATACAAGCGCCATTGCACTGTTTCACATGAAAACCAAAACAAGCCCCCTGCCCTTGCCGCTTCTCTAAGCCCAAGATGGCCTCACACAGTTGATTCTTCTTCGCAATCGATTGTAAGCTCGCTAAGGCTTCTCGCTTATTGTAAAAAAGGCCATATAAGTTATCTTGCTTACCAGGCTCTAAATCTTGGTGATTTACGAGCTGCACTTGAGTGTGATCATCGGACTCGATCAACTGCCATGCACACAAGTCTTTGGAGCGACGCAACTTAACGTTAAAGGTAGGTAGCTTTTCTTTAATGAGGCGCGATTCCAAAATTAAGGCGCCAAGTTCTCCAGCCGTTTCGATCCAATCAATATCACGGACCTGCATAGCAATTTTCATTTCTTTGCGATTGGTCAGCGCTGCATGAAAGTGCCCTTTCACCCGCGCACGTAAATCAATACTTTTGCCGACGTAGAGGGGCTGGCGATTTTCTGCGTAAAACAGATAAACCCCGGGGCGATTCGGAATCTCCTCTACCAGCGCTTTATCGATATGTACTGGCAAACTTGAGCTACCCAGCAAATAATCCACTTCGGTTTGTAATCGCTCTAGTCCAAACAAACGAATGCACTCTTGCCAGAAGTCGTAAAGCAGTTTGGCATCATCTAAAGCGCGGTGGCGATTGGCAACCTGTAAGCCATGCACCGCAATCAAGGTATCCAAATTATGGCGCGCTTGATTGGGAAATAAGCGCCGTGATAACTTCACCGTACAAAGCACCTTGGGTGAAAACTCAATCCCCACTTTTTTAAACTCTGCCTTAATGAAGCTGTAATCAAAGCGAGCATTGTGGGCGATGAAGATCTTGTCTTTGAGCTCCATATACAAGGCATGCGCCATCTCAGCAAAGGTAGGTTGCGTCGCCACCATCTCGAGGGTAATACCAGTCAGGTTTTGAATATTTTTGGGTATATAGGTTTCTGGATTGACTAAGCGCGACCATTCCGAAACGCCATCGGAATCAAGGGTCAGAATGCCAATCTCTGTGATGCGGTCAAGCTCTGCCCGAGAGCCGGTGGTCTCAATATCAACAAAAGCAAAGACTGAATCGGTGCGTGGCATGAATACCAAATCCTGATGCTGTATGGC
>JBIPON010000044.1:0-10939 GCA_044379065.1 Polynucleobacter sp.
CCAACAACTTAGGCACTGTAGCTAATTTCCAGGACATGCTCTCTCGCGTAGAAACCGAGTACGTTCTCTTTATTGGTGCCGATAATTGGCTGCGCTCGGATTCAATTGAGTTACTTACTGCCAATGCGGGCGCTGATGTTGTGACCTATGACATCGTCGTTACTGGAGAGCTGAAGGCGGAGATCACCTTGCGCGTTCCGGGTCAAACCCAGTTGCACCAAGGTGATTTGTATTGGGATCGGCAAGGCTTGCACCATGGCTCCATGATGTATCGCACGGCTTTAGGTAAGCAAATTGGTTATCAAAAGCGCTTTGCGGAGCGGTCTAATCCGCAAGAAGACTGGAATTTATGGGACAAGATGCAAGAGCAGGGGGCATCTGTTTCTAGCATTCAAGCGGGTTTGCTCTATTACCGTCGTCACCGTGAAAACTTCTTAAAGTACGGCGAGGCAGACTACGCACCTCGCATGCAAATGCTCGAGGCGCAGCCCTCATAACTACTCTGAAGTGACAAAGAGACTATTAAAGCAATCCCTGAACCGCAAACAGTATTCCGGCTGCCACTATAACGAGCACCGGGTTTACTTTGGTTCGGACTAAGACAATAAAGGCGATGAGCGCAAGGCCAAAGGTAAAGGGGGTAACGGCTGCGGCTTTTCCGACGGCGTAGACCCCGGAGACCATTAACCCAATTGAGATCGGCTCCAGTGCATTTTGAATGGCTCTGCGCCAAGGACTCTCGCCCATCTTGATCCAGAGGCGCCCTACCAATAAACACAAGACACTGGACGGAATGAAGAAAGATAAAAAAACCACCGCAGCGCCGAGCATTCCAGCGAGTTGTAAACCAATCACGAGCACCATCAACATATTGGGTCCGGGCGCCAATTGACCCAAACTGTAAATATGCACAAATCGATCGTGCGTCAAGCCAAACTCATGCAATAAGATCGATTGCATTTCAGGTAGAACGGCAGTTCCGCCCCCGACTGCAAGCAAGGACAGTAATCCAAACGTCAAGGTAAGGTGAATCAGAATCATTTAGCCACTGCCTTTGGGCCGATAAATAAAAAGGCTGATGGGAGCCATAATCGCCAGCACTTCCAGCAGCGATAGTTTGACGATGCTCATTAAAACAAAAGTAGCTGCAATCAGGATGAGGGAGATGGGTTTTTTCCAGTGCGCATCACCAATCCGATAGGTGACCGCGGCAAGTAGGCCAGTAGCGCCAGCCGCAATCCCCGTTAACAATAAAACCGTGATTGCGTGATCGGTTAGAGCGGTATAGACAAAACCCAGCAAGAGAACGAGAAAAGAGCCAGGCAGTACCAGGCCGAGCATGGTAATGATTGACCCCTTCACGCCTCTTAAGTAGTCGCCAGTTAAGATTGCTAAATTAACGGAGTTCAGGCCAGGCATGGTTTGGCTGATGGCTAGGTAAGCCATAAACTGATCGGCGGTAAGCCACTTCCGTTTCTCGACCAATAGAATCCGCTCATAGGCAATAATCCCGCCGCCAAAGCTGACTGCGCCCACAAATAAAAATTGCAGAAATAGGTCGAGTAGCAGAACGGGTCTCTGAGTGCTGCTTTGAATTGCGGTTGGAGATGAATTCAGCACGGCGCGCGTTATTCCGGCTTACCGTAAACCAAAGCAGTTTTAGTACTGCCTATCTCTAGCCAGTTCTCGAGCTCAAACTGCAGTGCGCTAAAAAAGGCATCGGCCCGTTTATGCGCTTTTACTTGCGCGCGATTCTCATCGGTCACTCTATAAGCAAAGGCAAGCTCGCCCACAATGGGGTCGCCAACGCTGCGCATCCAGATGGCGATTTCGCAATGGGCTTGGACTCCATCACCAAAAACGAGATTACCCAATGGCAAACAAGCCTCTAAAATTTTATTGGTATTGCCACCCACGATGCGGATCGGTGTCTTTTTTTCGAGGGATTCAATTTCCAGTTTAGGAAAAAAACGGGTAATGCCGGCAAAACTGCGATCAAAGATGTTGTCGAGCAATACCGCATCTAGAATCGCATTATGGGAATAAAGGGTGCGAGTACTGCCTAATTTATCGCCACGCAATATCTCCTCTTTTAAACGCAGTCGGTACTTCAACCCTTTGTTGGGGCTAGGGTCTACGGCAATGGCGTCTTTGATCTCATGCGAACGGTGCTTTAAGGTCACCTCGCACCAATCATCGACCCAAATATTTTGACGGGACTCACGTACCCGCAGAATAAGATTATTTTGCCGAAAGTGCTCGCTGGCTGTATCGTAAAAATAGATATTGCGTAATGCCGTGTTGGCATTATCAAGATGAAAGAATCCCACTTTCTTCTTATTACAAAAGAGGCGAATTTGTTCGCTCAATTTCGTGATGCGACTCAAACGATCCAGGCCCTGAGGCTTAATCAAGAGCTTGAATTCACGATTAGTAATGCGTTTGTGCGGCCTAGTCATACAAAGCAGATCCATCGGTGTGGTGATGCCCCCTATCCTAACGGTAATGCAACGATCGCCCGTAATCTTGGAATCACCCTAAAAATACGTATTTAATCAATTATTTATGCAAATTCGGGTATACGCTTACGCACCAAGATAGTGAATTGCATTGAAATGGTTTAGGCTTATAAATTGAGTGGGTACTCGTTCCCCAGCATGGGGAAGCGCGCCTTCTGATTGTTCTAAGTATGTGAGACCAGACCAATGTACACGAGTGATGTGGAGACCCAAGCATTGACCCATGCCCAATCTATTGGTTTTGCCATCTCGCTTGTAGATCAGGCCGATTTAGAAAGGCGTCTGCGCCAAGTGCAACGCTGCTTGCGCTTGCTAGGCATTGATGATTTGCTTGATTGTGAAGTTCACAACGCTAGCAATCTGTCTTGGCTGCATCTTAGCGCAAACGATCAGCTTCATGCTATTTGCCCGAATTTTGATACCGCTCCCATTCAAGCTTATTTGTCTGGACGTAGACAAGATTGTGAGAGCCGAATGGTTGCCGAAATCCTTTTGGCCATGGCGCTCAGTCCGCAGACTATTCCGTTCAAAACTACGCGCGAGTTTAAAAGTGCGCTACGGATGCGCCGCAATGCCGTTGATGTAGCCTCCCGAACCGAGTTGAGCTTTGATACGAATTCCATCACTAGGCCGCAGGCTTACTGGTTCTATACAAAAGAGAATGGCTTTTTGTTACGGCAAGGGGTTTCTTTAGCAGAGGGCTTGGAGCGTGCTTTGTGCCCCGATGTGAGTGGATCCACTTATGCGTTTTCATGTCAGCGTGCTTCTGAATATTTAATGCTGTACGCGGTTGTGCGTGAATTGTCCAAAGTGAATAAAGCGGGCTTGCATGCGGTTGAAGAGCAGTGGCGTAAACGTGCTTTGACCGGCGATGATTTTTTATTCCGTTTTTTAGAAGAGCGCGGCACCCGCGACAATCCCATGCCCATGGGGTATTACATCCCGGGTGATCGCATTTGGTTTAAGAACCCCGACGACCATTCTTCTGATATTGAAGGGTTCGAGGGATCATGGGTCATTTATTTAGGTGGAGGCCGCTTCTGTAATTTATGGGATCGTAGTAGACCCTATACCTTAGAAGAGAAGTGCCTGGAGATTTACTATTGGAGCCAATGCGTAGAAGTAAGTCCCGCTGGTGTACCCTGGATGAACGAGGAGGTCGTAAAGGAGCGGGTTAAATTGGCTCTTAACGATCCAGCCATTAAACATCCGATATTGCAGAAGATGATGGTGTATCGTGATCCTGCAGGCGTTTATGCGGATGGCGGTTGTATTGACTTGAGCCGTGACTCCTTTAGCGCAGTGCGCGGCTGAGCTGCCTCTACATAGTTTGTAGTTTTTCAGTCTGAGCGCTACAGCCGCTCCCTCACTCCGAATCACGTACACTCGCTTGCTATGGCAAATAAACTCAATAGCCTGACTAGCTGGCTTCGCGATTATCACGTTCTTGCGCGGTACAGAACACAGTGGATCTTGGCGTGCCTATTCTTGCTGTTAGCCGCAGCAGCTACCTTAGCGGTACCGCTGGCCTTTCGGGGGGTGGTCGATACCGGCCTCACCAGTGATGCAATTGACCGACAGTTCATCTACTTATTGTCATTGGCTGCGGTCCTCGCGGTTATGACAGCGAGCCGCTATTACATGATGTCCTGGTTAGGTGAGCGTGTTGTCGCTGATATTCGGCAACGTGTTTTTGAAAACATATTGCGTCAAAGCCCCCGTTATTTTGAAACCCTGCAAACGGGGGAAGTCTTATCGCGCTTAACGAGCGATACCACTTTAGTACAAACCTTGGTTGGCTCAAGCATATCGATTGCATTACGTAGCTTGGTGATGTTGATTGGTGGCATGACCATGATGCTGGTGACGAGTGCTTGGCTCGCGGGTGTGATGATTGTTCTGCTTGCCGTGATTGTCTTGCCGTTGTGGGCGCTGGGCAGGCGCGTGCGCAAGATGTCGCGCACTAGCCAAGATAAAGTCGCCGATACCAGCGCTATGGCCGGGGAGGTTTTGAATGCCATCACCACGGTGCAAGCATTTACCCGCGAACCCCATGAAGAGCAGCGTTTCAATGCGGCAGTAGAAACTGCTTTTGTAGAAGCAAAAAAGCGCATCACCATGCGCTCGGCGCTCACTGCCATGGCGATTGTGATGTCCTTTGGCGTGATTGTATTTGTGCTGTGGATTGGAGCGCAGCAGGTAACTGCTGGTGCAATGACCTTAGGGGAGTTAACGCAGTTTGTGCTTTATGCCGTGTTAATTGCTGGATCGATTGGTGCGCTCTCCGAGACCTGGGGTGATCTGCAGCGAGCTGCTGGCGCAATGGAGCGCTTGGTTGAGTTAATGCAAGCGCCGCCCGATTTGGTTTACGGCAACACTGCTGCAAGCCAAGAGCCAATCTCATCGACATCGATATCGTCATTGCTAGAGCAGGCAGATGCAGTGGTATTCCAAGACGTGTCATTTGCGTACTCATCTCGCCCTGATTTTATGGCCCTCAATCACCTTTCCTTTACCGTGCCTCAGGGCGCTCGGTATGCGCTCGTGGGTCCATCCGGCGCTGGTAAAAGTACCTTGTTTGCGATGCTCTTACGCTTTTATGCGCCAACGGCTGGACAGATTGCTGTTTTGGGACGGGACATTACCCACTGGCCAGTTAGTGAGCTGCGCAATTTGATTGGCATCGTTCCGCAAGAGCCCGTCATCTTTGCATCCAGCGCCATGGAAAACATACGCTATGGCAAGTTAGATGCAAGTGATGAAGAGGTGATTGCTGCTGCCAAAACGGCCCATGCCGATGGGTTTATCACGGCTTTGCCCCAAGGCTATGATAGTTTTTTAGGGGAGCGTGGTGTGCGCTTGTCCGGCGGACAGAAGCAGCGGATCTCCATTGCCAGGGCAATATTGAAGAACCCACCTATCTTGCTGTTGGATGAGGCTACCAGCGCCCTTGACGCAGAATCCGAACGTGAAGTTCAGTTGGCATTAGATAGCGTGTTGCCGGGAAGAACATCCTTGACTATTGCCCACCGTTTAGCGACGGTACTGCGCGCAGATTCGATCTTAGTATTAGAGGAAGGGCGGCTCGTAGAGCAGGGTAGTCATGCTGACTTAATGCAGAAAGGCGGATTGTATGCACGCTTGGCTGACTTGCAATTTGCATAAGAAGCAACTTAAAACCAGCAATAAAACTATAAATCCCTTAGCGCTAAATTAGCCCGCTGATTTTATTTGATTCAGCTGTCGCCATACTAGGATGCCGCCGCTCGCAAGCTGCATCAAGAGGAGGCTAGTTGCCAGTGCAGCCAAGGATGTAAAGTACCCCGCTGAAGCCGAAAAGAGAACGGGGAGTCCATCTTGTAAAGCGGTCTCGCGTAAGTAATCCATTCGGGGTATCAACATAAATGCCACGATTGCAGTCGAGGCCGCCAACACAATCGTAGGTAGGCGCAAGCGCTTGTATTCCACGAGGCCTCGCTTAATCAGTAGATTCGATACGCTGAGGACAATAAAAGCGATACCCAAAAAATAGTTAGCCAAGTATTGCGTAATGATGTCCGCTAGCATGCCTCCCGCTTGGATATCGGTAGAAGCAATGCGCACAACAATAATGCTAACTAGCTGAGCTAGGAGGCCGCCGCCCAGCAAAAGGCAAAGGCAGCTAATGAAGCGCCGCGCTGCGCTATACGGATCTGGATCTACGTTATTCAATTGCTTAGCTGGGGTTGGTGGCCGCACGATTTTTTCTAAAGCAAATTAGATTGCGTTTTAACGTGCTTGGTCTTTTGCCAGCCGAAGACCGGTCATTTGCCAGCGGGCATGGGTGGGAAAAAAATTGCGATAGCTTACGCGAGCATGATCGGGGCTGGTATAGCTAGAGCTGCCTCTAAGAACCATTTGGTTGACCATGAACTTGCCGTTGTATTCTCCGGCGATCCCGCCCCATGGCTGGTAGCCAGGATAGGGGCTGTAGTTACTGCTGGTCCATTGCCATACCTTTCCAAACAAATCAACGTCCGATTGTGGATGTGAGCGCGCAAACGCTTCCCACTCAAACTCCGTTGGTAGGCGAGCACCTTTGTGGCCATCCAGATTTTGACTTGCCCAGCGCGCATAGGCATCGGCTTCAAAATAACTGATATTCGATACCGGGGCATTTAAGTCGAGCGGCTGATTGCCCTGCAGCGTAAAGCACCAGCGTTTATTGTCATGATCAGTTGACCAATACAGCGGCGCACTGTTCCGTTCTGTTTGCAACCAAAACCAAGCCGCATCAAGCCACCAGCGGGGATCGGTATAAGCGCCTGATTCAATAAAGGCAAGCCACTGCGCATTCGTCACTAAGCGATTGGCAATCGCGTGGGGCTGAAGAAACACCGTATGGCGTGGACCCTCATTATCAAAATGAAATCCATTGCCATCTAATCCAACTTCACATAATCCCGATATTCCTGGCAGCCAGGCGGTGGGTGTCGATTGATTGCTGAGGACAGTCTTTTTTGGTGAATAGGCAGGTAGCAATGAATTACACGAAAATAGGTGCTGAATATCCGTTAGCAATAGCTCTTGGTGCTGCTGTTCGTGGTGAATGCCAATCTCGATTAAAGCGGCCAGCTCTGGACTAGTGTTGGTTTGCAGTAAGGCGGTGATACGCGCCTCAATATTGGATCGCCATTCCAGCACCTCTAAAAGAGTGGGGCGGGTTAAGAGACCGCGCTGATGCCGAGGATGTTTATCGCCAACGCCGTTGTAATAACTATTAAACAGAATTGCAAACTCGGGATTCCAATACTGAAAATTGGGCTCGGCTGCCTTGAGTACCATTACTTCATAAAACCAAGTGACGTGTGCCAGATGCCATTTGGCCGGACTGGCATCGTTCATCGATTGCGCCTGACAATCTTCTGGGCTAAGGCCACTGATCAAATCAAGCGTATAGCGGCGCGAATGTAAAAACTGGTCTAGAAGACCCGTGTGGCTTGCTGTGAAAGAGGCTACGTTACTTGGCATAAATGACTGCAAAATAGTGCTTCGGGTCTGTGAAAACTTGCATTTGAGCAAATCCTGCTTGAGTTAACAAACGCTGAATTGAATCCATAGTGTACTTGTGTGAATGTTCAGTATGAATGCGCTCCCCCTTTTTAAATACGCGCACTTGCTGGGGCCAGCTCACCGTAAGGTCCTCCAGGGCCTCTAAATACAATTCGACTCGGCCTTCTTGGTGATTAATCTGTACTAGGTGTTTAAATTGCGCCACATTAAAGTTTGATCCAATAAGGGCATTCACGGAGCGCAAGATATTTAAATTAAACGCCGCGGTTATTTTGAGCGGGTCATCGTAGGCGGCCATTAAGACGCTGTCGTCTTTCATCAGATCAACCCCAATGAGAAGGCCGCCATTACCAGCTTGGTGTTTCATTTGGGTCAGTAAATGCTTTGCTTCACTGGGAATAAAATTGCCGATACTCGAGCCAGGATAGAAGAAGGTGCGATTGGTGGCCGGAATATGGCTTGGGATCGATAGGGCTTTGGTGAAGTCCATCGCAATCGCGTGCATGGCAATGCCGGGGTATTTCCCCTTTAAGCCATCCACTGCAGTAGTCAGATACTCGGCTGAAAAATCAATGGCAACATAGGCATTCGGCTTAAGCACATCAAAAAACGACTCGGCTTTTTGGCAGTTGCCAGCACCCAAGTCGATAAATACTCCGCCACTGCCTACGGCATCAGCAATCTCGTTTTTATAGCGCTCAAAGATAAATCGCTCGGTATTGGTCGGGTAATACTCTGGCAACAAGGTAATAGCCGTGAATAAATGCGATCCAAGGGGGTCGTACAAGAATTTGGGTGATATGGCGGCAGCCGACTGCAGCAGTCCGCTCGTAATTTCTTGAATGAATGCATGGTCCGCTACCGAACTGGCAGGATTAGGTGAGGCTGATGGGGGCATTAAATTCAAGGAATTGGGGCTGCTGTATTGATAGGCTTTGTTTATACAACGGAAAGGTGTTAATTGCTTTATTCTGATCTTTTCGAAGGAATAGGCCCATGAAAGCAATTTGGAACAATCAAGTGATTGCGAGTTCAGATAATACGGTCGTTGTGGAAGGCAACCATTACTTTCCGGCGGACTCCTTAGATATGGCATTTTTTCAGAAATCCCCTAAAACCACGGTGTGTTCATGGAAGGGTACTGCCAGTTATTACGATGTACTGGTTAACGGCCAGTCCAATCCTGGTGCCGCTTGGTACTATGCCGACCCGAAAACAGCGGCAAGCAACATTGCCGGTTATGTAGCCTTTTGGAAAGGGGTTGTAGTGGAGTAGGCATTTTTCCAATGCTTGCTCTATAAAACCCTATTTGCAGTAGTCCCATGCAGGCCACACGATTCAAGCGCAAACTGAGCTTGTTCCAGTATTTCCTCATTTGTCGCTTTCGGGCGACTCTTTTTTAGTCCATACTGAATGAATGCATTGGATCTTGACCTTCCTTTAAAGGACTTTCTAGTAACACTATGATTCAGATACAAATTTGGGGTGATTTTGAGTGCCCTTACTCCTATCTTCAGACCGTGGCGCTTGCCAAGCTGAAAGAGCGTTATCAGGATGGCATTGAGATTATTTGGCGGGCGATTGAGCTGACTCCCACGATTGGCACGATGCCGCCATCCGAGTCCTACCTAAAGAAACTGCAGCAGGCTGCGGCAGAGCCGATAGTGCAAGAGGAACATTTAGTGTTAAATGCCCCGACCTTTTTAACCTACACCTGGTTGGCACAAGAGAGTGTGTGTTTTGCCAATAAGCACGGTAAATCACTGCAACTGGCATTGGCTATCTTTAAAGCAGTTTTTAGTCAGGGCGCTAACATTAGTAATGAAGATGAAATCATTACGCTGGCCGAGCAAGTCGGCGTTGAGCCCAATGCCTTGCGCGAAGCTTTTGATGATGGGGTAGTAACCAAGCAAGTGATTGCAGACGAGGAAGAGTTCAAGGCAAACGGCTTTCAGGGTGTGCCAGCAATGTTGATTGGCGAGAAGAATTTTTCACCCAAAAGTTTTATGCCGGTAACGGGCTATACCAACTTAGACGAACTCGAAAAGTTGATTCCAGCCAAAACATTGCTGGGCAGTAGCTAAGCGAGGCCCGGTAGCGAAGCGGCGCGATTTGATCTGTTTGCTTGCAGGCAGACAAACATTGCCCAAAAGTGCTAGGATTTAGCCATGGTAAAAAAGTTGATCAGTCTCTTGCTAGTCCTATTGGTGCCCATGCAGGCCATGGCGTCCCTCAGCATGGATTTGCAAATGCAGCAAGTGCCTTCCATTGAGCTGGAATCGGTACATACCAACGCATCCGTTAATCACACCTGCCACGAAGAGGTGAGCGCTACCGGAACGCAGGATTCCGAAGCTACTGCTGTTGATAATCAGCGTAACTGCAGTGCGTGCCCCTTATGTATGGCTTTTGGGATTACAGGTGATTTCCTTCTTCTGATCACCGCCGATCACCTCACGCAAAGCGTGAATCTTTACACCCAAACCTTCTTTAGCGCCGATCTCTCCGGCTCCATTAAGCCGCCCATTCTGTAACTCCTTAGGATAAGTCCGCCCATTTTTTGGGCACCCCCTTCTTTGGAGCGTTACATGAAAAAAATCATCATTGCTTTAATTTGTGTTTTATCGTCTTTTACCGCTATGGCTGTGGAGTGGGTCAATGGAGAAATCGTTCGCATTGATCCTGCGCGCAATCGCATCGTGATGAAACACGAATATATCCCCAGCATCAAAATGCAAGCCATGACTATGCCATTCGGCATTAGTAGTGGCCTCAATGTCGAGCCATACAAGCCGGGTGATAAGGTACGCTTTCAGTTCAAGATAGTGGATGGGACTTTAGACATCACCACCATGGAAAAGCTGAAATGAAATTGCTCCCCAAAATTAGTGGAGTAATGCTCACCCTGTTTGGTCTAGTTGGGCAGTCGTATGCTGCCCCGATGGGCTTTAAAAATAGCTGGATGTTCATGGGGGACTTTAGTAAAACCTACCAAGAGTTTTCCTTTAACTTCGCAACGACTGCCAATGACGCCATTGGTTTTTCGGCCAGCGCCATGCAAACCGACGATTATTCCAAGCGTCAGCAAAATACCGAGGTGGTTTATACCCGGAAGGTAGCGCGCTGGAATCTCCCCAATGCGCAGGCCAATATCTGGTTTATTGGCGGACTCGGCTCAACCGCCGGCAGCACCTTTGGAGGGTCAAAAGCAATGGCTTCACCTGGCCTTCAGGTCGATTATGAAACCACGCGTTTTTACTCTATGGCATCTGCGCGGGTTTATGCAGCACAGGGGGCAACAAGCAACATTACCACCGCGCGGCTTGGGGCGTCCTTCTATGAGGTGGATTACGACCAGCCACAGCCTT
>JBIPON010000045.1:0-10862 GCA_044379065.1 Polynucleobacter sp.
TCTATACCGTGGATCAACACATCTTGATGGTGTTACGCAACGTACGGCGCTTCATGATCATGGAGCATACGCAGGAGTTCCCTTACTGCAGTCGCCTGATTGCCAACTTTGACAAACCATGGCTGATTGTTTTAGCCGCCCTCTTTCATGACATTGCTAAAGGCCGTGGCGGTGACCATTCTGAGTTAGGCATGCGCGATATGCGTCAGTTTGCCAAAGACCACAGTCTTAGCAAAGCCGATACCGAGCTTTTAGTTTGGCTAGTAGCAAAGCATCTGAAAATGAGTCAAGTGGCGCAAAAACAAGACATCTCCGATCCCGATGTAGTCGCGCATTTTGCCAAAGAGATGGGCGATGAGCGTCATCTGACTGCGCTCTATTTACTGACTGTTGCGGATGTCAGGGGCACTAGCCCCAAGGTTTGGAATGCCTGGAAAGCTAAGCTGTTAGAAGATCTCTACCGTTCGACCCTGCGCGTACTGGGCGGAGCCAAAACCGATGCCACATCGGAGTTAGCGCAGCATCAAGAAGAATCCCGGCGTAATTTACGCCTCAATGGCATTGAGGATGAGGCCTATGCTGACTTATGGCAAAAATTGGATGTCGCCTTTTTCTTGCGTCAAGATGCGGGTGATATTGCCTGGCTAACCCGGCACCTCTTTAACCGCGTCGATAGTACGGAGCCCGTGGTGCGTGCCAGATTATCGACTGTAGGCGAAGGACTGCAAGTAGCTGTCTATATGCCAGATCAAGCCGATCTATTTGCACGCATCTGCGCCTACTTTGAGCGCCATGGCTTTTCCATCTGGGATGCGCGCATTCATACAACGCGCCATGGCTATGCGCTGGATACCTTTCAGGTTACTGGTATGAATCGCCTCAC
Source organism: Polynucleobacter sp. (assembly GCA_044379065.1). Lineage (GTDB taxonomy): Bacteria > Pseudomonadota > Gammaproteobacteria > Burkholderiales > Burkholderiaceae > Polynucleobacter. The sequence goes on from JBIPON010000045.1 coordinate 884, forward strand.
TGAAACCGGCAGTTACCGCGACCTCATTCAACTAGTGGAATATGAACTGAAGACGGCGCTTGAAAAAATCGATCCACTACCCCAGCCCAGCATGGGTCGCCTGTCTAGGCAATCCCGCAGCTTTCCAGTGCAAGCTAGGGTCAATATGCAACCCGATGATCGCGGGCAATATGTCGTTCTTTCGCTCTCAGCAAGCGATCGGACCGGGCTGATCTATGCAGTGGCACAAGTCCTTGCAAAGCACCGTGTATCCATCCACACCGCCCGCATTAATACCTTGGGTGAACGGGTGGAAGATGTATTGCTACTGAACGCCGCTGAACTCAGTAAGAATCCGAAGTTGCAAATCCAGATTGAAACTGAAATCCTGGATGTATTGGCAAGCTAACACTTATTAGCACTAGCTTGTAACAATGTGTAATAAGCTTTAACCGCCCTTTTAGTTCGGACATCAGTAACAGCACTCTGCTCGCACCATCTCCACTCTATTGCCTCGACCGTATTAACCATTCGAGACGGTTTCAGAGCAAAACAAAGATCAATATGAATATGCTCAGGTTCATTTTTGGCAGGATTATTCGGAATCGTATGAACATCAACATCTACAAGAGAATTCTCCTGCCAGAGTAACTCACACAGAACGCCAGTCTCTTCTTGGGTCTCGCGTATAGCAGCTGACTCTGGCGTCTCGCCCTCATCAATATGACCACCCGGCTGGATCCAAAGCCCCAGATAAGGGTGACGTATTAAAAGAACCTTATCAAAATCTATAACCAAGCCGCTAGCCGTTATATGGCCAATTAGATTGGATCGTGAAAAAGGATCTGATGAATTTACAATTTGACGTACTGCAGCGTCATGAGAAGTGCCTGAAAAATTTAAATTTAGATATGTATTTCGCATCACAGAATCGTAATGAAATCATCCTGACAGAGCTAGCTGATTCTTTTGTAAGAAATGGCTGACGACTCAATTGCCTATCAATTTAGGCTGGGAGCACCACTATCTCAATCTTGCGCAAGCAAGCTCAGCATCGTTGCCTCATCAATCACAGCTACGCCAAGCTCTTCTGCTTTGGCGAGTTTGCTGCCTGCGTCATCGCCCGCTACAACGTAATCGGTCTTTTTAGAGACGGAGCCAGCTACTTTTGCGCCAGCGCGCTCAAGTCGCTCTTTTGCCTCATCCCTGGATAAGGTGGGCAGCGTGCCCGTCAGTACAAATGTTTTACCTGCCACAGCTGCGCTGACCTTTTTCTCTTCGACGCTGAGCACCATGCCGGATGCCAGCAACTGCTCGATTACCTCACGGTTGTGGGATTCTTGCATGAAGCCCGTAATTGAATCGGCTACGACGGGACCCACATCGTGAACTGTTAGCAGGTCTTCGCCTGCGGCATCCATGAGGGCATGCATATTTTGATAGTGATTGGCTAAATCTTTTGCGGTCGTTTCACCCACATGGCGAATGCCTAAAGCAAAAATGAAACGGGCCAAGGTGGTGGTTCGCGATTGATTAATCGCCTGAATCAAATTATCAGCCGACTTCTCACCCATGCGCTCTAGGTTGGCTACTGCCGTAAATCCCAGTCGGTATAAATCGGCTGGGGTGCGAACGAGATTATTGTCTACCAGTTGATCGACAATCTTTTCTCCAAGGCCTTCAATGTCCATGGCGCGGCGATGCGCAAAATGGACTAAGGCTTGTTTGCGCTGCGCGCCGCAAAACAAGCCGCCACTGCAGCGGGCAATAGCCTCATCCGCTACGCGCTCAATGTGCGAATCGCATACCGGGCAGCGGCTTGGCATCTCAAATGCCTTAGTGTCTCTAGGTCGACGCTCGAGCACTACCGACACCACTTCGGGTATCACATCGCCTGCACGCCGCACCACTACGGTATCACCAATGCGTACATCTTTACGCCTCACTTCATCTTCATTGTGGAGCGTGGCATTAGTCACGGTGACGCCACCCACCTCGACTGGGGCTAAGCGAGCAACAGGGGTAATCGCGCCAGTACGCCCCACTTGGACATCGACTCCTAATACCGTCGTGAGGGCTTCTTGGGCTGGGTACTTGTGGGCCAAGGCAAAGCGCGGCGCCCTCGAAACAAAACCAAGCTGGGCCTGCTCTGCAAATGCATTGACTTTATACACAACGCCATCGATGTCATAAGGCAAACGATCGCGCTTGCTGCCGATCTCCTGATAGAAATTCAGAATATCGTCCACCGATGACAGAATTTTGCGTTCAGCACACACTGGCAAACCCAGGCTGAGGTATTGATCGAGTAATGCGCTATGGGATTTTGGTAGCCAGCTTTGTGGCTCACATGCTCCCACACCGTAGGCAAAAAAGGATAAGGGCCGTTTTGCCGTAATTTTTGAATCCAGCTGACGCAGACTGCCTGCAGCAGCATTGCGCGGATTAGCGAATTCTTTTTCACCTAAGCGGGCCGCCTCTTGGTTCATCTTGGCAAAATCAGCGAGGTACATAAAGACCTCGCCACGGACCTCGAGTACTGCTGGAATAGCATTACCTTTGAGACGTAGGGGTATCGCTCGAATAGTTTTAATGTTAGCCGTAACGTCTTCACCGCTACTGCCATCTCCACGGGTGGCCGCTTGGACCAATAGGCCATTTTCATACCGCAGGGAAATAGCCAAGCCGTCAAACTTCAACTCGCCCGCATAGATCACCTGGTTTAGTTGTAAGCCCTCACGGCAGCGACGATCAAAATTCATTACCTCTGGATTATCAAAGGCGTTATTGAGCGAGAGCATGGGTACGGCATGCTTGACGCTCATGAATTCTTTTAGTGCAGTACCGCCTACGCGTTGCGAAAGCGAGTCCGGCGTCACCCAATCCGGATGGGCATGCTCCATCGCGATTAACTCGCGATATAGGCGGTCGTATTCACTATCGGGCAATAAGGGGGTATCAAGTACATAGTAGGCATGATCTAAGCGTGCCAGCTCGGATTGGAGCCAAGCATATCGCTCCGCTGACTGCATCGGATCCGAATGCGGCATACCCTATCCTTAATTAAATAAGCGCGCAGCAGTCGCCGAGCCAGCTGCGATGCCGCTTTGCTCGAGGCGACTATATAGGCCATCCAAGTGTTGACGAATCGCAATCACAGCATTCTCAGTCAGATTGACGCCATTATCGTCAACAATACGGCCCTGCATCAACTCAGCTAGGGCCACGCTCTCTGCCAGCATGCGCTCAAATCCCATTTGCTCTTGCGCTACCAAAGGAAGCTCTAGTAATAATGAGATTCCGGTAATGGGCTGATCTGGCTCCAATGTATTTGTAGCAAACAAAATTTGATTGTTTGAGAAAAATTCATAAAACTGATTGTTTTTTGACAGCACAAAGTTTCGCTCTTGCATCATCGCATCTAATTCGGCACGCGTTTTTGCTTTACCATCAAAGGCCACATTAATACTGAGCTGTATATCGCTTTCTGCTGCAATCGCGTCGAGCTCTTTGGCACTATCAATCATGGTACTGACACTGGGCATATCTATTTGTGCACCCAATACTTCGGCTAAAGCCTGGCTACGTGAGCAGAAATCGGAAAGTTCTAGCACCCCGATGGGACCCTTGCGACTAGCCAGCTGAATGGCGAGTTGCAGTTCTGCGTAATTAGCATCCATGCCAATGGGTTCCCAGTCACTTTTGGTATCGTCCGCCCGCAAGCCTTCATATATCCAATGTGCGCCAAAGCGAGGCCAATCTGCCACCTCACCCATGATTTCACTGCCCTTAATGGGGTTCTCAAAACGCAACGTAATCACACAATCAATACGCGGGTCAATTGCAAAACGAGGCGCTTCCGCAACTGTCGGACTGATGGGCTCAGCAAATCCAGGCTCTACACGATCACTGCTGTAGTTCTGTCCGGCAGCATCAGCAAATCCAGGCTCAACTGGTGTATGCGCTTGGCGCTTTGCGCGTGCGCTACGCAGATTAACCATGGCCACCAAGACCACGAGGAAAACACCAATCAGGCCTAATGCAAATTGCAATTCCGACAAACCCAGCGTCGCTGCGATTTGCTCCGCTCCCATTTAGGCGGCCTCAACCATCGATACCGCAGAAGCAATATCAACAGCAACAATACGCGATACACCCTGCTCCTGCATGGTGACGCCAATCAATTGGTGGGCAATTTCCATAGTAATCTTGTTGTGTGAGATAAAGACAAACTGCGTCTTAGCAGACATCCTAGCAACCATCTCTGAGTAGCGCAATGTATTGGCATCATCGAGTGGTGCATCGACCTCATCAAGCAAGCAAAATGGTGCCGGGTTCAGCAAGAACAAAGAGAATACGAGGGCAATTGCAGTTAAAGCCTTTTCCCCTCCCGAAAGCAGGTAAATCGAACTATTTTTCTTGCCCGGTGGTTGCGCCATCACTTGGACGCCTGAATCCAAGATCTCTTCGCCCGTCATCACCAGCTCAGCATGGCCGCCGCCAAACAATTCAGGGAAGAGGCGCCCAAAATGGCCATTGACTTGATCAAAGGTACCTTGCAATAACTCTCGCGTCTCCGCATCAATCTTCGCAATCGCGTCAGTGAGGGTCTGCATCGCCTCATTCAAGTCAGCCGATTGGGCATCCAGGAATGATTTCCGTTCGCGCGAACTGGCTAACTCATCCAGCGCGGCCATATTGACCGGACCAAGCGACTGTATTTCGTTATTCAAACGATTGACCTCGCTTTGCAGATGCCCTACTTTGAGATCGCCACTGAAACGAGTTTCGAGGCTAATGAGATCGGCTTCTGCGTCCGCAAGCAAGGTCGCAAATTGCTCAAAGTTAAGGCGGGCGGCTTGCTCACGTAGTTGCAGATCCATGACTTTGTCGCGCATCGGTTGCAAGCTGCGCTCAATTAACAGCCGCCCTTCGTCGGACTCGCGCAATTGGTGCAGCATCGCGTCTTGTTCGGTACGGGCATTTGCTAATGCGGCTTCGCGCTCGGCACGAACCACCAGCAATCCCTGTAGCTTTTCTTGGGCCGCTTCATCGCTGAGGCCCGCAAGCTCTAGCTCGCATGCAGCATACTTATCCTGAATTTCGATGATTTGATCGCGCGCCGTGCTTTGATCGCGCTGCAAATCCGCAATGCGCTGCTGCAATGAACGGGTAGCAAAAGCTGCTTCTTGAGCTGCCATCTCCGCAGTGCGTAAGCTTGTACGCAAAGTCTCGCGCTCTTCACCGGTAAGCGCTAGATTCGATTGCGCATTCTCTAACTCGAGATGCAATCGCTCTTTGTCGGCCTGTGCCTGGTCCAATTCTGCCTGTGATTGCGCACCATTGCTGTTGTGCTGCTCCTGCTGCCCGCTGATTTCAGCCAACTCCGATTGAATTTGTGCGGCGCGCTGACTGTATTGCTCTTCCGCTTGGGTAAGCTGCATCTGCTCTACTTCAAATCCATGCGCTTCCTGAACAGCATGCTCGGCATTAATGCGCGATTGCTCAGCAGCTTGATGGGCTGCTTGGTAATTAGCAGCGCATTGATCAAGCTCACCTTGCAACTCACTCTGAATTAATCGCTGAGCCTTTAACTGCTTCTCCAGACTCTCCATTTCTTGAGCGCGGGCCAACATACCCGATTGCTCTGAGTCGGCAGCATAGAGCTGTACACCAACCCGACTGACCAAATGGCCCTCTTGGGTCACTAATGTTGCGCCTGCCGGTAATTTGTCACGGCGATGCAGTGCGTCTTCTAAGTTATTGGCAATAAAGACAGCGCCGAGCCACTCTTGCAATACCTGCATCACGCGCGGCGCGCCCGCACTCTGAATGCGCGATAGCAATAAGGTGAAATCAGCAGGGGCATTGATCTGCGATGCAGGCAATTCGTCGGCCAATAAAATCGCAAGGCGACTGGGCGGCGCATCCTTCGCTAAAGCAACTGCCTCTTGTGCATTTTTACCTGTAACTGCGGCAAGTCGCTCGCGCAAAACCGATTCAAGGGCTGTCTCCCAACCACTCTCGACCTTGAGGTCTTGCCATAAGCGTTTACTTTCTTTCAGGCCTTTGCTCTCAAGCCAAGGTCCGATTTTTCCTTGTGCCTGCACGCTGGCTTGTAGGGCAGTTAAAGCCGTTAACTTGGCTTCGGTTTGAGCCAAATCCTGATTGGCTGACTGTATTTGCTGCTGCGCCCGGTTACGCGCCTCATCCGCTGCCGGAACACGCTGCTGCGTCTCTAAAGCGCGGGATTTAGTTTCTTCTACCTTGCGCTGCGCCATCACTTGGCGATCGAGCGCCATCTGCAAGGCAGTCGCATCAGGCTTTCGCATGCCAACCAGCTCAGATTCCAGGCGCGCTTGACGAGCGCCAGATTCTTCCAGCTGCAAAGCAATGGCTTTTGCTCGCTCCCCTAGGCTTGCTAGAAGTTGATCAATCGCAGCAACACTGTCGCGCGCTTCATTTAACTGCCGAGCAGCTGCTTGATAAGCCTCTTCGCGCCCAGGCAACTGTTCTTGTAACGATGCCAGTTGGGTTTGTAAATTGCGCTCTTGTTCTGCTGCGAGGCTTAACTCGTGCTCGGCAGAACGCTGCGCTTGGGCTGCATCGGTTTCTTGAACGGTCCAACGTTGCAATTGCGACTGCAGATCCTGGGTTTGCTGTTGCAGACGCTGACGCGCCTCCTGTACATACCGAATCTCAGCCTCAACCTGAGTGACGTCGGCGTTGGTTTGATAGAGCTCACCCTGGGCTTCGGATACTTTATCTTGCAGGGCATACTGCTGTGTGCGCATTGCCTCGAGCTCGGCTTCGGCATGGCGCAATTTCGCGGTCTGCTCCTCTAGCTGAACTTGGGTATCGCGGATGGCGTTGGCATGGCGCTCTTGTTCTTTGCCGGCCTCTGTTTGACGCACAAACCACAGCAATTGCTGCTGTGATTTCATTTCCACTTGCAATAGGTTGTGCCGCTCCGCCACCGTAGCTTGACTCTCTAAGCGCTCGAGTTGCTTTTCCAGCTCGCGCAAGATATCTTGTACACGTACTAAATTTTCTTGTGTGTCTTCAAGGCGTGATGCCGTTTCTTTGCGGCGCTCTTTGTATTTTGAAACACCGGCAGCCTCTTCTAAAAATACCCGCAGCTCTTCTGGCTTGGATTCCAAAATGCGATTAATCGTGCCTTGGCCAATGATCGCGTAACCGCGTGGCCCCATGCCCGTGCCCAGGAAAATATCCTGAATGTCTTTGCGACGAACGACTTGGTTATTGACGTAATAGCTGGAGTTACCATCGCGTGTAAGTACCCGTTTCACAGCGAGTTCGGTAAACGCACTCCACTGACCGTGTGCACGACCATCGGCATTGTCAAACAGTAATTCAACGCTGGCGCGACCCGATGGCTTACGTAATCCCGAGCCATTAAAAATCACATCCTGCATCGACTCGCCACGCAACTCGCTGGCCCGCGATTCGCCCAAAACCCAGCGAACGGCATCAATAATGTTGGATTTTCCACATCCATTGGGCCCCACCACACCAATCAGTTGGCCTGGCATCTCAAAATGGGTTGGATCGACGAATGACTTAAAGCCAGAAAGTTTGATTGATTTGAGTTGCACTGGGCGCTTTGCGGGGTAAAAAAGTCTGACTGGTTCAAGAAAAAAGGGGTAAATTCCGTGATTAGGATGATAGCAAGTTCACAAAGCTTTACACCGGAATTGTCCCCGTCGATATAATGATGTTTCGCCATTTAGGGCTAAAACCCCTTAACAATCTGATAGTTATCTAAAAAGCATGAGCCAATCACCACAAAGCGTTATCGAACAAGCCTGGGACAACCGAGCCAACCTCTCTGCAGGGGACATTTCCACTGAAATCCGCAATGCCGTCAGCGCTGTCATTGACGGCCTCAATCGGGGGCGTATTCGCGTTGCTGAGCGCCGTTCCGTTGGGCAATGGGAGGTCAACCAGTGGGTTAAAAAGGCAGTCTTATTGTCCTTCCGCTTGGAAGACAATAAAGTCATGCCTGCCGGCGGCTTTACCCAGTTTTACGACAAAGTACCCAGCAAGTTTGAGAACTGGACCGAGGCGGATTTCATTGAAGGTGGCTTTCGGGTTGTCCCTCCGGCTATTGCGCGCCGCGGCTCCTTTATTGGCAAGAATGCGGTTTTGATGCCCTCCTACGTCAACATTGGTGCGTATGTCGGCGAAGGCACCATGGTCGACACCTGGGCAACCGTTGGTTCTTGCGCGCAAATTGGTAAGAACGTGCACTTATCCGGCGGCGTTGGTATTGGCGGTGTTTTAGAGCCAATTCAGGCCGGCCCAGTCATTATTGAAGATAACTGCTTTATTGGCGCGCGCTCCGAGGTTGTCGAAGGCGTCGTAATTGAAGAGAATAGCGTCTTGTCGATGGGCGTCTTTATTGGCCAAAGCACCAAGATTTACGATCGGGAGACGGGTCAAATTCATTATGGACGCGTGCCTGCCGGTTCGGTAGTAGTGCCTGGCTCACTCCCCTCCGCAGATGGAAAATACAGCTTGTACGCCGCGATCATCGTCAAGAAAGTCGATGCTCAAACCCGAGCAAAAACCGCCATTAACGAACTCTTGCGCGATTAATCATGAGCGCAGCGATTGAATTAACCAAAGCCCTAATTGCCTGCCGTTCGGTTACGCCAGCCGATGGTGGCTGTCAGGATTTAATCGCTGATCGCTTAAAGGAGTTGGGCTTTCATACGGAGAGCGTGGTGGGCGGTCCCAGCGACTTTCAAGTAACGAATCTGTGGGCCATCAAAAAAGGCACGCAGGGTGATGCTGGCAAAGTATTGATGTTTGCCGGTCATACCGATGTGGTTCCTACTGGCCCTTTAGAAAAGTGGGAGAGCGATCCATTTACTCCCACCATCCGCGGCGATTATTTATATGGCCGCGGCGCAGCCGATATGAAAACCTCCCTTGCGGGTTTTGTAGTGGCAACCGAAGAGTTCATCACCGCCAATCCAGAGCATGCCGGTACGATTGCTTTTTTAATCACCAGCGACGAAGAAGGCCCAGCCAACGACGGCACGGTGGTCATGTGCGAACGGCTTAAAGAGCGGGGTCAACGGCTGGACTACTGCGTCATTGGTGAACCTACCTCAGTCAATCAATTGGGTGACATGATTAAGAACGGCAGGCGCGGCTCCCTGTCTGGCAAATTGCATATCAAGGGCATCCAAGCGCACATCGCCTACCCTCACCTCGGTGAGAACCCCATTCATTTATCTGCACCCGCCATTCAGGCGCTGGTGAGTACCGAATGGGATCAAGGCAATCGCTACTTTCAGCCGACGAGTTTTCAGATCTCGAATATTCACGCAGGTACTGGCGCCAATAACGTCATTCCGGGCGAGATCACCATCGACTTTAATTTCCGCTTTTCAACCGAGAGTACGCCCGAGCAATTGCGCCAGCGGGTCGAAGCGATTCTGACTGAAGCCGGCCTGACGTTTTCGATTGATTGGGTTTTGGGGGGCAGTCCCTTCATTACCGGGGACGAAGCATTGGCGAGCGCGCTGCGCAAAGCCATTCAAGATGAAACTGGCGTTGTCACCGAACTCTCTACTACGGGCGGTACGAGCGATGGCCGCTTTATCGCCAAGATTTGTTCTCAAGTAGTGGAGTTTGGGCCGATCAATGCGACGAGCCACAAAGTGAATGAGTCCGTTTGCGCTGAAGACATTGTGCCGCTCAAGAACATTTATAAGCGCGTGCTTGAGCAGTTGATCGCCTAAAACCATGGATCCAGAGCCTCAGTCGCAGGGCAATACCATCGCCACCGTAGAACAATCAATCGATCTACTTACGCAGCATCTCGATCAAGCCAAACTGAGCTACGGGCACGGTGCAATCGATGCCCAGAGTGAGGCCTTGTGGATTATTAGCAAACAACTTCAGATCAGTCCAAGCGACGCCTTAGAGCAACTGCAGGCGCCACTGGATCAAGGCCTTTATGACGCCG
>JBIPON010000046.1:0-10671 GCA_044379065.1 Polynucleobacter sp.
AAGCCCTTACGACCGTAGTAGCCGATACCGGCGATTTTGAGCGGATGAAGCAGTTTGCGCCGCAGGATGCCACTACCAACCCATCCCTGATTTTAAAAGCGGTACAGCAGCCCAGCTACCACCAGTTGGTGCAGGCAGTGAAGTCCTCCAATCCGCAAGCGACTGTAGCGGCACTGATGGATCGCATCTTAATTGCCTTTGGCTTGGAGATCCTAAAAATCGTACCCGGCAGGGTCTCTACCGAGGTCGATGCGCGCTTGTCCTTTGATACTGCAGCAACTATCACTAAAGCTAAGGAATTAATTGCGCTGTACGCGGCCCATGGCGTTGACCGCAATCGTGTCTTAATCAAACTCGCTAGTACGTGGGAAGGAATCCAGGCTGCAAAGGTGCTGGAAGCCGAAGGCATACATTGCAATATGACCTTGTTATTTTCCTTAGTGCAGGCGGCGGCCTGCGGCAAAGCGAAAGCACAACTCATCTCCCCCTTTGTGGGTCGGATCACCGATTGGAATAAAGCCAAACTGGGTAGCAATTGGAATGACGCCCAGCATGGCGGTGAATATGATCCTGGTGTGCAATCCGTCAAGGGTATCTACCATTACTACAAACATTTTGGCATCGCCACCGAAATCATGGGTGCTAGCTTTCGGAACACCAATCAGATCATGCAATTGGCGGGCTGTGATTTGCTGACCATTAGCCCAGAATTACTCGCTGAACTGCAAAACAGTTCTGAAACAGTTATTCGAAAGCTCGCCCCCAAGGCAACCCAGGGCAACGAGATGGAAGAGCTTAATGTTACTGAGTCAGCCTTTCGCTTGCAGCTGAATGATGACGCCATGGCGACTGAAAAGCTTGCCGAGGGCATCCGGGCTTTCTGCAGCGATATAGTTAAATTAGAGACACTACTTAAAAGCTAGGATTAGCTTGACCAACCGTTTTTTTACCTGTAAATTGTAAATAACAGTTTTTACAGGTAAAAAATGAAGCCTCTATCTGACCAGCAACGGCTTTTTTTAGTGGAATCAGACCAACTCTATCGTGCTTGGCGGGAGCTTGCTTGGCGTCACAACGAGCACAAATATGGCATGCGCTGGAAACATGTCAACGGCGCCGATTACCTTTTGAGAATGACCAGCGCAAGCGGTAATAGCAGATCGCTTGGGGTCAGAAGCCCGAAAACTGAACTGATTTACGACCAATTTCAGGCTGGTAAAGAGCTTGCCGAAGAAAAATACCAAGGTCTGAATGCCGCACTAGCGACTCAATCCAGACTAAACAGGGCGGTACGTCTTGGTAGGATGCCACGAATTATTGGGGACATCTTAAAAAAACTAGATCAAGTTCAAGCCCTCTCCGAGTTAAGGGTAGTCGGAACGCATGCCATCTTCGCGTACGAATCGATGGCCGGAGTCGAGCTCAAAATGGAACTAATGGCATCGGGTGATGTGGATCTTTTGTACGATGTCCGCCAACCGGTTTCCCTGATTACAAAAAAACTGGATGGTGAAGGACTCTTGGGATTACTAAAAAAAGTGGACAGGACCTTTGAGCTTTCCTCGACAGAACAATTTCGGGCAATCAATAAAGATGGTTTCATGGTTGATTTAATTGGGCAAGACAAAGGAATGCTCTCTGTAAAACCAAGCCTCATGGCCAAGAATGATTTAGAGCTCGTAGAAATACCCAATTTAGAATGGCTGGCAAACTCACCGCGAGTAGAACAGGTCGTCATTGCTGGTAACGGAGATCCTGTCATGATGCCGGTGCCAGACCCCAGGGCATTTGCTATCCATAAGGCCTGGCTATCGCATCAAGCGGACCGCGAGCCAGTAAAAAAACAGCGAGACCTAAATCAAGCACTCATGGTAGTTGCCATCTTGCAAGAGCACTTACCGCACTTACCAATCAATACAAGGGATTTGCGCTACTTTCCAAAAGGCGTATTAAAACGTGCGCTAGCTGATTTGAAAACGAATCAATAGGTTTGCCATAATGAAAACTGCAAACGATAGTTTATTAGTGAAATTTCGTTCCAAGGATACCCAATTTGGTGTAACGTGTGCAACGGTTCAGGCAATAGCAAAAAAAATTGGGGATGAATGAAATGCAAGTTATTCACATGGCCTTATCGAGATTCGCTGCGGATAATTTGCCTGCCTACAACCCTGATGATGGTCCGTTGACCGCAAAACAGATTTTAGTATTATGCAAGGATGCTGCTAAACACTTACCAAAAGGCAGTGTTCTTTTACGCGACACATTGTTTGCATAAATCAAAAATACAAGCTCCTAACTTCGAATAATGCTTTTTGGTGAGCCGCCTTTGTGCTGGTCGGATAAACCTACAATGCGAAAAACCACCCTACTTGAGGCTGCGTTGGCGCAATGCCTCATACAAGCAAACACCACTGGCTACCGAGACGTTGAGGCTTTCAACCACACCGTGCATCGGAATACGCACCAACTGATCGCAATGCTCGCGCGTTAGGCGCCGCATCCCCTCGCCTTCAGCCCCCATCACCAACGCAATCGGTCCGGTTAAGTCGAGGTCATAAATCGACTTCTCTGCTTGATCGTCCGTGCCAATCAGCCAGATGCCTAGCTCTTGCATCTCACGCATGCTGCGTGCGAGGTTCGTCACGGTGATTAAGGGTATTACTTCGGAGGCGCCGCTAGAAACTTTACTCACGGTAGCGTTGATGTGCGCGGAGCGATCTTTTGGAACTACCACTCCATGGACACCGGCGCCATCCGCTACGCGCAAGCAAGCGCCGAGATTATGCGGATCAGTCACACCATCCAGCACCAACAAAAGGGGTTTGCCTTCAATGCCATCAACCAGCTCGGCTAAGGTGCGAGCCACGGTCATTTTTTCAGCCAAGGCAACGACGCCCTGATGGCGATCATGCCCCGCTAATTTATGTAAGCGCTCTGAATCCGCAGAATGCAGACGATCACCCAAAATCGATTCGGCTTGTTTTAAAAAATCACCCATGCGGCGATCGCGCCTGGCAGGATCAAAGTAGACTGCCTTGAGGCTATCGGGATCAAGGCGCAAGCGCGCCTGAATCGCATGAAAGCCGAGCATAATTTGTTTCATTAACGCTTCCCTTTACGCACGGGCGGTTTGCTACCAGAAGGCTTTCCTGGAACACGAATCGCGGCAGACTTACCACGCGAGGCCTTAGCCGATTTGGATTGCTTCGCGCCTTGCTTGCCCGCTGCCTTGGCCGCATTGACATTGATACCGGAACTTTTCTTAGGCGCTTTACTCGAAGGCCGCGACTTTTTCGATGCTGCTTTTTTATTCGGCTTGCCCGTATCACTCGCCAGCACCAAGGTGCGACTACGCACACCATCGCGCTCACTGATGACGGACTTGACTAAGGAGAACTCAATCTTACGTGCATCCAAATCAACTCGGCTAACGAGGACGTGCAGGCGATCACCTAAGCGGTGGCGCATGCCGGTTCGCTCACCACGCAACTCTTGACGGGCTTCATCGTATTGATAGTAGTCGCCGCCCAGTTCTGTAACGTGGACCATGCCCTCAACAAAGAGATTTTCCAGCTGAATGAAGAGCCCAAAACTGGCCACTCCCGTAATCGTACCGGCGTATTCTTGGCCGAGGTGATCCCGCATGTAGTAACACTTCAGCCAGGCTTCGACATCGCGCGATGCCTCGTCAGCCCGTCGTTCATTGGATGAGCAATGAACGCCCAGCTGGCCCCACACTGCGAGTGCGCCACTGGCAGCAGCGCCTTTGCCCTTTTGTGGACCGGCTGCTTTACTGGCACTCTGTGACTTCTTCGCTTCCGATGCATTGGTGCGTGCCTGTCCCTTGCGTGGCAAGGTGAGATTAAGCGGCACCCGCTCCGGGAGACTCGGGTAATACGGTTTCTTTTCCAGGATGGCTTTAATCGCACGGTGCACCAGTAAGTCAGGGTAACGCCGAATCGGACTGGTGAAGTGGGCATACGCTGGATACGACAAACCAAAATGCCCAACATTCTCAGGCTGATAGACCGCCTGCTGCATGGAGCGCAATACGACGGTTTGCAACATGGTTGCATCCGGCCGGGGTTTAATCTCTTTAATGAGCTTGGCAAAATCTTTAGGCTGGGGCTTTTCATTACCGCCCAGGCTCAGTGATGCGGTACGCAATACCTGCCGCAACGTCATGATTTTCTCTTCCGATGGCTCGGCATGAACCCGGTACAAACCCAAGTGTTTATTCTTTTGTAAAAAATCAGCAGCGCAGACGTTGGCAGTCAACATGCACTCTTCAATCAGGCGATGCGCGTCGTTACGCGTTCGTGGCTCAATGCGCAAAATCTTACCCAGCTCATTGGAAATAATTTGCGTCTCGGTGGTTTCAAAATCGAGTGCGCCACGCTTCTCTCGTGCAGATAGCAAGATCTTAAATAAGCCATACAAATTGCTCAGCAGCGGACGAAACTGCGCAAAACGAGCGGCATCGGGGCCATTGGAGTTGCTAATGACCTCCCATACGGCATCGTAGGTAAAACGCTGCGCCGAATGCATCACAGCAGGGTAAAACTGATAGGCCAGTATTTCACCATGCACATCGATGACCGAATCGCACACCATGCAGAGGCGATCAACCCCTGGATTTAAAGAACACAGTCCATTGGAAATCTTTTCGGGCAGCATCGGAATAACGCGACGCGGAAAGTACACGGAAGTTGCCCGCAGCAATCCTTCTTCGTCCAATGGATTGCCAGGCTTAACGTAATGCGACACATCCGCAATCGCCACAATCAGGCGCCACGCTTTGGCTTTACCAAACATCGTGGGCTCGCAATAGACGGCATCGTCAAAGTCGCGGGCATCAGCACCGTCAATGGTAACGAGCGGCACATCCCGTAAATCCACCCGCCCTTCTAAGTCCGCTTGAGTTACTCCATCTGGAAGCGCAGCCGATTCTTTCATGGTGGCTGCAGAAAACTCATGGGGCACGCCATATTTACGAACCGCAATCTCAATTTCCATACCGGGGTCATCGATTTCGCCCAGTACCTCAACTACTCGGCCCACTGCCTGACGGTAACTGTCGGGGTAATCAATGATTTCTACGCTGACCACTTGACCCAGTTTGGCGTTGAGCTGCCCCTTGGGCGGTATCAAGATATCGTGACCGATGCGCTTGTCTTCAGGGGCAACAATCAGAACGCCGTTTTCATTTAAGAGGCGTCCGATGACAAGGCGATTCACATGGGTGATCACCTCAACAATTTGACCTTCAGGACGTCCGCGCCGATCGGTTCCCATGACCCGTACCTTGACTCGGTCACCATGCATCACGCGCGACATTTCCCGCTCAGAGAGAAAGATGTCCTCGCCCGCATCATCGGGAACCACAAAGCCAAAGCCATCGCGATGACCCTGAATCGTACCGAGGCGATCGGACTCACGCGGCACGAGGGGCACAGATTTACGCATGGCTTGCATTCATTGATTCAGAATTCCGGGAGATATAAGCGAAAATAGCCGCTAGCCCTATAATAGAGCCCAATGCCCAGATGGCGAAATTGGTAGACGCACCAGCTTCAGGTGCTGGCGATCGAAAGGTTGTGGAGGTTCGAGTCCTCTTCTGGGCACCATCATTCCAAACGGGGTTGTGCATCATTAGCGCATTGCCCCGTAGCATTAAGCAGCGATGAACTGCGTTTGCCTTAAGCCTCAAATGGGTGCTGCAGGAGAATTGTTTCATCGCGCTCCGGCCCTGTTGAAACCATGGCAATCGGTTTGCCCGCAACGGCTTCGATCCGGCGCAAAAATGTTTGTGCTTCTGGTGGCAACTTATCCCACTCCCGAATACCGTAGGTCGTGCCTTTCCAGCCTGGAAAGTCTTCATAAATCGGTTCGCAACGCGCAACTGCTTCTGCACCGCGGGGCAAGACGTCCAAGCGCTGACCATCCAAGTGATAGCCTACGCACAAACGAATGGTTTCAAAGCCATCGAGTACGTCGAGCTTAGTAATACAAAGGCCACTCAGGCCATTAATCTGAATCGAGCGCTTTAAGGCGGCAGCATCGAGCCAACCGGTGCGACGAGGACGGCCTGTTACCGAACCAAATTCTTTACCCACCTCAGCCAAACGAATGCCGACTGGATCCTGCTTAGCGGGATTGTCGTGGTCGTAGAGTTCGCTTGGGAAAGGTCCTGCGCCCACGCGGGTGCAATACGCTTTGGTAATACCCAAGATGTACTGCAAGGACTCGGGTCCAACGCCGGATCCGGCTGCAGCATTGCCTGCTACACAATTGCTAGAAGTCACATAGGGGTAAGTGCCGTGGTCAATATCGAGTAAAGTGCCTTGAGCGCCTTCAAACAAAAGTGATTGGCCTGCTTGACCAGCCGCATAGAGTGCGCTCGAGACGTCCACCACCATCGGCTTGATGCGCGCTGCATAAGACATGGCTTCATCAAGAGTGGCTTTGTAATCAACCGGGCTCGCGCCGTAGTACTGGGTCAACATGAAGTTGTGGTATTCCAAATTCTCGCGTAACTGTTCGGCAAACTTCTCGGGATAAAACAAATCTTGCACTCGCAATGCACGGCGCGCTACCTTGTCTTCATAGGCAGGGCCAATGCCCCGACCAGTGGTGCCAATTTTGGCTTCACCGCGTTTTTTCTCACGGGCATGGTCAATCGCTACGTGGTAGGGCAATATTAAAGTAGCCGCCTCTGAAATGCGTAAGCGGGAACAGACATCTAAACCGGCAGCCTCGAGCTCACCAATTTCTTTAAACAGCGCTTCGGGCGAGAGCACAACACCATTGCCAATATAGCAAATGACATTCTTATGCATGATGCCCGACGGAATTAAACGCAGAATGGTTTTCTTATCACCAATGATCAGGGTATGCCCCGCATTGTGTCCGCCCTGAAAGCGCACAACCGCTTGCGCATGGTCGGTTAACCAGTCAACGACTTTGCCTTTACCTTCATCGCCCCACTGCGTGCCGATAACGACCACATTGCGGCCACGAGTTTGTTGTTGTTGAGGCATATTTAATCCAGTAATAAACAAATCAATCAAAAGACATAGTGGAGTACTAGCTACTCTTGCTAGCGCTCTTGGGTTGTACTTTCCAAGTACCGCCCTGCTCAACTAGAACACGATCCAGCCGATATTCTGCACTGAGTCCAGCATCGCCAGGCGCTAGCTGAACCACAATCTCACCTTCAGCGCGCAGGGCTTGTATTGCCGCATTCAATCCCGCATCGCTGATCCAAGGTGCTACGATCGCTGAGCGCTCTTCGAGGTCGGTTGATAAGCCGGCCAAGGTTAGTAAATCAATGGAAAAACCCGTGGCCGGACGGGCACGTCCAAAGGCCTGCCCCACATGATCGTAGCGACCGCCCCGCGCAATCGGTTGCGATAGTGCATCCACGTATGCGGTAAACATCATGCCACTATGGTACTGATAACCACGCAAATCAGCCAAATCAATACTGACTTCAGGAGCCGATGGCACCCTGGCAATGGCATTCGTCAGTCGCTCCAGCAGCGCTAAGGCATCGCTGACTAGTGCATTGCTGGGCAAGGCCTTGAGCGCCCGCGCAAGCACCTCCGTCGCTGGACCACTCAACTCCGTTAATGCCATCAAGGCCTGACCAATGGGCTGCGGTAGGTTGCGCGACCAACTTGCAAGGCTACTGCGGTCTTTGCTTTGCAAAAGACCGTAGAGGGTTTCAATGTCTTCTTTTGAAACCGCCTGATCCGCCAAGATGCCAGTCAATATGCCGGCATGCGAGAGATCAAGGTAAACCTGCTTGAGCCCAGCGGTTTGCAGTGTTTGCAATAGCAGCGTCAGTGCCTCTAAGTCAGCCTCCCAACCAGCGTGGCCATAAATTTCGGCGCCCAGTTGTAACTCCTCGCGGGAAGAGCCACCAATGGGTGTTCGGGTGTGGGCGATGGGTCCCGCATAACAAAGTCGGGTTACGTCGGTGCGATTGAGTAAATGAGCATCAATGCGGGCTACTTGAGGCGTCATGTCGGCGCGCAGTCCCAGCGTTCTACCCGAGAGCTGATCCACTAATTTAAACGTTTGCAGATTGAGGTCAGAGCCCGTGCCCGTGAGAAGAGAATCTAAAAACTCGAGTAAGGGAGGCGCAACCAGTTCGTAGCCGTAGGAGCGATAAAGGTCGAGCAAACTGCGGCGCAGCTGCTCTACTTTACGCGCCTTGGCAGGCAAGACATCGGCGATGTCTTCGGGCAATAACCAGCGATTCACGATACGCGCTTCTTATTTTTTATTGAGGTGCTTAAAGAACTCATTATTGGGTTCAATCACCATAATATCGCGCTTATCTTTGAATGAGCTGCGGTAAGCCTCTAGGCTGCGGTAAAACTGCGCAAATTGCGGATCACGGCCAAAGGCTTCGGAATACAGCGCAGTTGCGCGTGCATCGCCGGCACCTTTAATGCGCTGGGCATCACGGTAGGCTTCAGCCAAAATCACATCGCGCTGGCGCTCGGCATCGGCGCGGATCTTATCGGACTCCGCAGCACCGGTTGAGCGCAGTTCATTGGCTACCCGCTTGCGTTCGGCTTCCATTCGGCGATAGACCGAGTCACTAATTTCTGCCAAGAGATCAATACGCTTCAGGCGGACGTCAACAATTTCAACGCCAATATCGGCCGCATCGACTTCTACTTTTTTACGAATGCTTTGCATCACTTCATCGCGCTGCTCGGAAATAATTTCCCGAACCGTACGCTTGGTGAACTCTTCATTGAGCGCGGAACGCACGAGTTGCGTTAAACGATCAGAAGCCATCCGCTCATCACCCTTAAAGCTGATGAAGAATTTACGCGGATCAACAATACGCCATTTAACGTAGGAATCAACCAGTAAGTTTTTCTTTTCAGCAGTGATGTAGCGCTCTGCTTCCGGGTTATCAATCGTCATGATGCGGCGATCAAAGAAGCGGATATTTTGAAATGGCGCCGGTAACTTGAAATTCAAGCCCGCATCATCGGCTACGCGAACGAACTGCCCGAACGCAAACACCACGGCAAATTTACGTTGATCGACAACAAAGATGCTAGATAAAAAAACAATGACCAATAAAACAAGGCCAACGAGGATGGCAATTACGCGATTTGGATTCATATTCATTATCGTGCGTCCCGATCTCGGCTGCGCAGTCCGCCATCACGGCGATCCGCAGGGCGCTCAGGCGCTCTAGTAGTAGGAGCAGGCACGTCTGTTGCAGCGCCAACGGTAACTGATCCGCTTGCTACCGCTTGACTTGCTGCTTTGGCGCTTTCAGCGCTCACCTGCGAGACGATCTTATCGAGCGGTAAATACAACATGCTGTTGCTTTTTGAGGTGTCGACCAAGATCTTCGAGACATTGGTATAGACCTCACGCATCGTATCGACATACATGCGATCGCGCGTGACCTGCGGCGCCTTGGCGTATTCAACCAAAATCTGCTTAAAACGCATCGCATCACCCTCTGCGGTTGCGACGACACGGGCTTTATAGCCTTCCGCCTCTTCGATTAATCGCGCTGCGGTACCTTTGGCGCGCGGAACGATGTCATTGGCATAGGCTTGCCCTTCGCTCTTGAGGCGCTCTTGATCCTGACCGGCCTTCACCGCATCATCAAATGCAGCCTGCACCTGCTCGGGTGGCTGTACGTTTTGAACCGTCACGCTAGTAATAAAGATGCCTGCCTTGTAACTATCCAGAATGCGCTGAATCGATGCGGTTAAATCAATCGCGATCTTCTCGCGCCCTTCGTAGAGCACCGTATCCATCGTGCTACGCGCGACAATTTCACGAACCGCGGTTTCTGCGGCTTGTACCACTGCAAAATCGGGATCGCGATTATTAAACAAATACTCGGTTGGATCTTTTAAACGGTACTGCACCGCAAACCGAACATCGATGATGTTTTCATCTTCGGTCAGCATGGACGAATCTTTTTGGTTGGTCGCCTTAATCACGACCGAACGACCCACCTCTACCGAGCGCACTGCAGAAATATTCACCACCTCGGTTGTTTGGAAGGGATACGGCATGCGCCAATTAATACCAGGGCCTGCGGTATAGCTGTACTTACCAAAAGTTAGAACTACGCCAGCCTGACCCTCTTGGATCATAAAAAAGCCAGTCGCGATCCAGATAAAAAAGACACCGCCAAGCGCAGCCAAGACGCCATTCTTTGATGAGAAAGGCAGTCCACCTGAAAAAATGGGGGGGCGTGAGCCACCGCTCGGTGGGCCACCACGGTCATTATTCGAATTTGGGTTTGGATTAGGCTTGCCATCCCAGCCGCCACTTGGCCTGCTTGGGCCTTTTTTACCGCCAAAAAGGTTGCTTAGACGATCATTAAAGTCGCGCCAGAGTTCATCCAGGTCAGGTGGGCCATTACCAACCGGTTTGCGATCCGGATCGGGTTTGCTGGTAGGCGGATTGGCCGAGGCACCCTGCTCTTCTGCTGGGGGCTTGTTGCCCTCATTACCAGTATTACCGTCCTTAGACCCAGCGGCATCGCCTTTATTGTCATTTGGACGTGGCGAATTACCCCAGCCAGGGTCATTTACCGAAAAAATCGAAAGCAGTCTACGCATCATGGGGTAAATAGTGTTTTAGTGGAATCGGGTTAAATTCAGCGGAATC
>JBIPON010000191.1:0-3362 GCA_044379065.1 Polynucleobacter sp.
GTATGCCCATTTCCTTGGCTTTGGCCAAGATCGCATCGGCCACGAAGCCTTCACCTTGACCAGTAATGCGCGGCGCAGCACTATTGATTTCATAAGCCAGGGCAACGGCTTTGCGGGTTTTCTTATCAAGTGCCAAAATCACCCCCACCCTTCAGGCTAACTTTGGCGTCCGGATCTACTTGCGTTCGCATTTGTTCTAGCAAGCTGGCAAATGAACTGGTCAACGCGCCTTGCGCATCAGGAGCGCCTTCAATGGCGACGTGCACGCTATCGCCAAACTGAGTACCGACTACTTTAAATGGGCCTAAATTAGGCAAGCTCACTTCCATCGTAATTCGGCTGCCTTTTTGCAATTGTCCCGGCTGATCTGGATCGGCTTCCCAAGCATCTTCGCGATACAAACGCCCTTGCACATTGGGCATCAGCTGCCCTTGCCACAGAATATCACCGCGCAATAACAACTTTACTGAATCCTTCACCGCAGCAGAGTCTGTCGCAATCTGCCCAAGCAACTTAGCACTCTCAGACTCCACACTGCCGGTAGTAACTAAGGACTTGCCATCGTCCTCACTGGCAGGAAAAAGTAAGCGCCGTAATTGATCGGCCGCAAATATTCCGGAGGTCTGTAAGTTTTGATACAAAACGGTCATTGCTGCTTTAGGGTCTGCTGCGTTGACTAGTGGATTGGTCGAGGTAGCGCCTGGCCAATTCACCACAGCGTTTTGCGCTAGCGCCCCCTTTGCATCGGTCACGACCGACTTACCTAACTCAGGCACCTCTACTGCCAAGATATCGGAAAGCAATTGCCCTAAAGCAGCGCCGCCCAAAGTATCCATGCGCGCAAGGCTTTGTGAGAGCAAGCTAACAGTACGGGCTTGGTTTGGATTGCCAGCAGCCTCGGCCAAGTCACCCGTCATGGTGGAAAGCTGTAGCATTACCGCCTGATCAACATTAGGCTCGGATGGAATGCTGATTCCAAATTTACCAGCTGCATTTTGCATTACGTCTTGCAAGCGCGCGCTAGTCGGATTATTGACTACTGGCAACGCCATCCTCAATGCCACTCGGGGATCAATGGAGCCGAGGCTTTCTACAACGGCAGGGGCTGCGGGAGGAGTAATGAGGTCATTCCGCTGGTGATCCACCATCGGACTGATGGGTGAATTGGAGGGAATTGGCATGGCCATACTCAATCCTCTTTAAATAACGGTTTTATTACTTTAATACCTTACTAGCAAAAAACCAAACACCGACAAAAGACGGGATATTAATAATTGACCGCTTGCTGGTAAGAGCCAGAGCTGAATTCAGCCGTATTCAGTGTTGGAGCTAATTCGGTCGGGGCTAGCGCTAACCAAGCCTCATATAAGGGTGTTAGCACATCAATGATTTCCTGAATGCGCTCAGGGGATTTTGCAGAGCGTGCACTAACCAGTTCCCGTAAAGACCACTCGTAAACAGCACCAAGACTCTGAGCCACTTCTCCGCCGGTGTTGTAATCCAAGCAAGCCAGCAATCCCTGCTGAATTAAATCATGGGCTTTGGTAAACGATTCAATCCCATAGTCACCTGCCTCCAGCGCCTTCTTTCCCATATTAAGGTGATCAAAGATGCGTTGGTAGACCAAGACAATCAGCTGTCCAGGATCCGATGCATTCACACCAGTAAAGGCTTCTGTCGCTGCGTAGGCTCGCGCTGATTTGGATACCATGTGTTCTCCGATGGATTCTTTTCTTGGATTACGTTTAGTTATTGTTGTTATTGTTCGTCAGCGCATCCAGGGCACTCGTCAAGGAGTTGCTGGTAGAGCTGAGCTGAAACAACAATGCATTTAATGCGGAATACTGATTGATGTAATTATTCTGAATCGCGTTTAGGCGAGTTTCTAAATCGTCTTGGCGATTACGCAACTCAATTATTGAATTATTTTGCGCCTCAATCTGCTTACTGAGCGGTCCATTAAAGCTGGCTGTAGATGTTACAAAAGTTAGCAATGTGTTGCTGTCATTTACGTAGCCCACACTAACACCCTTGCTTAAGGTGGACTGTAGTCCATCAGATACCGCCATGGCGTGCGTCACGGAATTAAATTTAATCGTACCGTCAAGCTGTAAATCCATGCCCAAGGAAGCCAAGCTCATGGTGGGGCGCTGGCCCGTAACAGAGTCAGCCACGCCATATGCAAAGCCCGTTGCCAGCCTGCTTTTAATGTCGCCGATAAAGCCAAGCATGGTTGGATTGGTAGCAAAAGTTCCTGGTGTATCTGAATTTGCACTATTGGCCGTCAGCGTTTTATATAAGCTCATCAGGTCGTTGTAGGCCGTTACTAAGTCTGTTATCTTCTTTTCTGAGTTGTCAGCGCCTTGCGAAACTGCAATGGTTTTGCTGGCCCCGACTGCTGTGGTGCCCAGTAAATTAATGGTAATGCCGTCAACTGCATCGCTAACGGTATTGGTTGTGCGTTCAAACGCAATCCCGTTAATAGCAAATTGTGCATTTTTTGCCAAGGATGTAGCAGCGGCATTCACGGTACCAGTTTCTAGGCCGCTATAGGTAACTGCATTGGCAGTGCCTGTCTGAGTACCTTCAATGGTGAGCGCCCACTGATCACTTGCGGTAGTTTGAACAACGCCTGCTTTCACACTGCTATCTAGGCCATTAATCCAGTTGGCCAAATCGCTTACTGTAGGACTGGCAGCTAAAGATGGGATGATGCGCGAGCTCACAACACCATCGACCGTGACAACGCCTTTTGTACTGAATTGGGTATTACCGACGGTAATGACAAATCCGTCCGTAGCGTTCACTGTAATTGGGGTGGTAGCCGAGCTATAGCCACTCAATGCATGTTTAGATGCTGAAGCAATTTGAGTAACTGAAATTGCGTAATTACCGGCCACAGAGCCGTTTGCTGCCGATGCCGTGACCACTGAGCTGTCGCTCGAAGTGGCACGCATGTTGTTGTATGACTCAGGACTCTGAAAACTGGCTAGGGCATCTTTGAACGTGGCGACTTTGGCCTTAACCGCGCCCAGGTCGCTGATTACTACTTGCTGCTGGGTAATCTTGGTTTTGAGGGTTTCAAGCGGGCGGTTCTCAGCAGTCATTAACTGCTGCACAATTCCCGATACATCAATCGATGCAGTGGAAGTGCTTGAATTGCTTGGAGAAACTGCCATTTTGATGTTCTCTAATTAAAAAAGATAAGTGCCAACGCTAGTAGTGCTGGTACTTATCTTATGCAAAATACATGCCAATCTACTTAATTGGCATGTAGAACTTAGGCCTTTTGGCTTACCAATACATTGTTGAGGCGATGAAAATCACTGGCAATCTTTAGCAACTCTTATGAAGGCAATTGA
>JBIPON010000192.1:0-3360 GCA_044379065.1 Polynucleobacter sp.
TGTATGCCCGCGGTATTGCCGATGCCATTTTGGAAGGCAAAGCCAACGCAGTTCAAGAGATTTTGACTGCCGTTAAAGAAGGCGAAGAAGAGTTCGTTGAAGAAGGGAAGGCTGAGTAATGGCTGCAATTACCGCTGCAATGGTTGGCGACCTGCGCGCCAAAACCGATGCTCCGATGATGGAGTGTAAAAAAGCATTGACCGAGGCTGATGGCGATATGGCTAAAGCAGAAGAAATTCTGCGTGTAAAGCTAGGTAGCAAAGCCAGCAAAGCTGCTTCCCGTGTTACGGCTGAAGGTGTCGTGGCTGCTTTTATCAATGGTACGACTGGCGCCTTAATCGAAGTCAATTGCGAAACCGACTTTGTGTCGAAGAACGATGACTTCTTGGCGTTTTCGGACAACTGCGCCAAGCTGGTTGCGAACAGCAACCCAGCTGATGTGACTGCCTTGGCTGCATTGCCACTGGAAGGCGAAACCGTTGAAGCCGTTCGCACCAAGTTGATTGGCCGTATTGGTGAAAACATTACCCCACGCCGTTTTCAGCGTTTTGCTGGCGACAGCAAATTGGTTTCCTATTTGCATGGAACCCGCATTGGTGTGATGGTGGAGTTCACTGGTGATGAAACAGCTGCGAAAGACGTTGCAATGCATATCGCTGCTATGAAGCCTGTTGCCTTGTCTACTGCCGACGTTCCAGCAGAAAACATTGCAACCGAGCGCAACATTGCAGAGCAAAAAGCAGCAGAATCCGGTAAGCCTGCCGATATCGTTGCCAAGATGGTTGAAGGTTCGGTACAAAAGTACTTGAAAGAAGTATCCCTGCTGAATCAACCTTTCGTGAAAAACGATAAGCAAACCGTCGAGCAAATGCTCAAGGCCGCGAATACGACGATTAAGTCATTC
This sequence comes from Polynucleobacter sp., assembly GCA_044379065.1. GTDB lineage: Bacteria > Pseudomonadota > Gammaproteobacteria > Burkholderiales > Burkholderiaceae > Polynucleobacter. The sequence goes on from JBIPON010000192.1 coordinate 905, forward strand.
ACCATGTTCATCGTGGGTGAGGGCATTGAAAAGCGGCAAGATGACTTTGCGGCGGAAGTGGCTGCCCAGGTCGCCGCAGCAAAAGCAAGCGCATAAATGACCTTTTAGATACAAGGGGCCATTTAGCCCTTGTATTGATTTGGTTTAGTACCCGAATAGGGCGTGGAAGCGAAAGTTTCTACGCCCTTTTCTTTGCCCTTTATAATGGAAATCAACCATTAAAAAATACATATAAATCAACAACCTAAGCAGAATAAACGACCATGCCAGCATACAAGCGCGTACTCCTCAAACTTTCTGGTGAAGCGTTAATGGGTGAGGATGCTTTTGGCATCAACCCAACCACCATCGATTCCATGGTTGCCGAAATCACCGAGGTGGTTCGTCTGGGGATTGAGTTGGCGATCGTGATTGGTGGCGGTAATATTTTCCGCGGTGTTGCGGGTGGCGCTGCCGGCATGGACCGCGCTACAGCAGACTATATGGGTATGTTGGCCACCATGATGAATTCCTTAGCCTTGCAGGATGCTTTACGTCAGAAGGGTGTTGAGGCACGCGTTCAATCGGCTTTGCGCATGGATCAAGTAGTAGAGCCCTATATTCGTCCACGGGCCATTCGAGCGATGAGCGAAGGTAAGGTAGTTATTTTTGCTGCCGGTACCGGCAATCCCTTTTTCACGACCGATACGGCGGCAGCATTGCGTGGCGCCGAGATGGGCGTTGACATCATGCTCAAGGCAACTAAAGTCGACGGTATTTACAGCAGCGATCCCAATAAAGACGCAAGCGCGACACGCTACGATTCGATTACCTTTGATGAGGCAATCATTCAAAATCTACAAGTGATGGATGCCACTGCGTTTGCCCTATGCCGCGATCGCAAGTTGCCGATTAAAGTATTTTCAATCTTAAAACCGGGGGCCTTGCTGCGCGTAGTGCAGGGCGAATCCGAAGGCACCTTGGTGCATGTCTAATAGGAGAACAGCATGTCCGCAGTTGAAATTAAAAATACGACCGAGCAAAAGATGCAGAAGTCGCTCGAGTCCTTAAAGAGTGGGCTGGCGAAAATTCGTTCGGGCCGTGCTAACCCCGGCATCTTGGAGCACATTCAGGTTGATTACTACGGCAATCCCACACCCTTAACGCAGGTGGCTAATTTGGGCTTAGCAGATGCACGTACGATTAATGTTCAGCCCTTTGAAAAAACCATGGTGGCGGTGATTGAAAAAGCCATTCGGGATTCCGACCTCGGTTTAAACCCGGCATCCCAAGGCACAATCATTCGAGTGCCGATGCCCGCCCTGACGGAAGAGCGTCGTCGTGAATTAACGAAGCTGGTGAAGAGTGAAGGCGAGGACGCGAAGATTGCGGTGCGTAATTTACGCCGGGATGCCAATGAGCATTTAAAACGCCTGACGAAAGATAAAGAAATCTCCGAGGACGAAGAGCGCCGCGCTACCGACGACATTCAAAAGATGACCGACAAAGCAGTCATTGATATCGACAAAATTGTGGTTGATAAAGAAAAGGAAATCATGACGGTGTAGTTGCTGTCACGATTCCCACTCAACAAAGCCCATGGTTAAACATACCAGTTCAACGCGCGAAATCCCTGAAGTCAGGGCGGTGCCGCGCCATGTTGCAATCATCATGGATGGCAATGGGCGCTGGGCAAGTAAGCGTCACATGCCGCGCGTTGCGGGCCACTCGGAAGGTTTGGGTGCGGTTCGCAAGGTAGTAGAGGAATGCCGTCGCCAGGGCGTGGAATTCCTCACGGTGTTTGCCTTTAGTTCTGAGAATTGGCGTCGCCCTCCAGAGGAAGTCGGCTTTTTAATGAAGCTCTTTCTCAAATCCTTGCGAGGAGAAGTGGGCCGCTTGGCAGAGAATGGGATTCAGCTGCGCCTGATTGGCGATTTAACTCAATTCGATCAATCGATTCAGGAGATGATTGCCTTCTCCGAAGAAAAGACCGCACACTGCAAAGATCTCACCTTGACGATCGCAGCGAACTACGGCGGACGCTGGGACATCTTGCAAGCAACGCGCGAAATGTTGCGCGCCAATCCCAACATCGAACCCGACGCGGTATCTGAAGAATTACTGCAACCCTATTTGTCGATGGCCTATGCACCTGAACCAGATTTGTTTATCCGTACTGGGGGTGAGCAGCGGGTGAGTAACTTCTTGCTTTGGCAATTGGCCTATACCGAACTCTACTTTACCGACACGCTGTGGCCAGACTTTAGCGCGACCGATTTACAAGCTGCGTTTGATTGGTTTAGTCAGCGCGAGCGCCGCTTTGGTCGCACCAGCGCCCAGCTTGCTTCAGAAACTCTTTCTGCTTCCGCTTAAGCGACCTTATGCTCAAAACCCGGGTAATTACTGCAACTGTTTTACTGGCAGTTTTTTTACCGATCCTGTTTTTATTGCCGCCGATCTACATCAATGTTCTTTTT
>JBIPON010000047.1:0-10633 GCA_044379065.1 Polynucleobacter sp.
AAGAGTCGATCATTTCGACTGCCAAATAGAGTTTTTAGAATGCCGATTGCCATGGGATTTTGACCAAAATTAAGCCTTTGAGTTTATCACCCGAATCCCCCTTTCCCCATGAATCCAAAGCCAAAAACCCCTTATTCTGCCAAGCCAAAGATAGCCCGAGAGTGGCTAGACTGCTTGCGTGGGCCAGAGGGAATCAATGGCATTTTGGCGCGCACCGAAGATTTGGCCAAACTCAAGGCCTGCCTACAGCACTCCCTAAAAACCCTTGAATTGGCTCACTTTGGCTCTAAAGTAGAGCCGGTTTGGGCCTCCGGCAAGCAGGCGGAGCTTTTGCTGATGGTACCCAATGCCACCATAGCAGCTCGCTTACAGCAATCTTTACCTAGTTTAATCAACGAGTTAGCGAAAAATGGTCAGAATTGCTCGGCGATCAAGGTGAGCCTAAAGCCAGCCCTTCCTCAGTCAGAGTGGATTGTTCAGCCACGAGCCCCAGCTAGGGAAAAGCCCAAGGGGCTAAATCCCGTTGCACGTTCAGCGTGGCTTGATTTGCTGAGTAAATTGGAGCCGGAATCGGATCTCAGCAAGGCAGTCCAGCGCCTTCTGCAATCGAGAACAGGCTCACCCTAAAAAAAGAGGGGTTGATTTTCTACCGTGTAGGCTGCCGGGGCTTTATTGAGCGGAAACGACTCAATTGCATATGCACTGGGATCTTCAAACAATTTGCGCAATAAGGCGTTATTCAAGGCATGCCCTGATTTTTTTGCAACATACGATCCGACAATCGGATGCCCTGCCAAATACAAATCGCCAATGGCATCGAGGATTTTGTGGCGGACAAACTCATCCTCGTAGCGTAATTCTTCATTATTGAGAATGCGGTGCTCATCTAAAACAATCGCATTATCTAAACTACCGCCGCGGGCAAGACCAATTTCGCGCAAGGCCTCAACCTCGTGGGCGAAACCAAATGTACGTGCACGGCCGATCTCACTGCGGTATGCATGCTCTGCAAAATCGACCACGAAATGCTGGCCTGTTTTATCCACGGCCGGATGCTTAAAGTCAATCGTGAAATCCAGCTTAAATCCGAAAAAAGGATCTAATCGGGCTAACTTATCGCCATCCCGCACTTCAACGGACTTCTTAATGACCATGAACTGACGGGGCGCATCTTGCTCCGCTATGCCGGCAGATTCAAGCAAGAAAAGAAAGGATGCAGCGCTGCCATCCATGATCGGAATCTCTTCGCAATCCACCTCAATCAATACATTATCTAAGCCTAATCCGGCACAAGCGGACAGTAAGTGTTCGACTGTAGAAACACGTACCCCATCTTTTTGTAAGACCGATGCGAGGCGCGTATCCCCAACGAGTAAGGCATCCGCCGCAATCACCACCGGCTCAGGCAAATCAATGCGAACAAACTGGATTCCCGAATTCACGGGCGCAGGCTTAATTGATAAGCTTGCTTTACGCCCGGAGTGCAAGCCAATGCCAACCGTTTTTATCGGATTGGCAATGGTGCGTTGCTTAAGCATGATCGCGTTTGTAAATTAGGGGGAATCGATGAATCGAGTAACTGAATTACAGCTGCTGTAATACTGAGGCAGCATCGCTTACCTCAAATTTACCTGGCGCTTCGAGGGACAGGGATTTCACTACGCCATTCTCTACCACCATGGCGTAACGCTGGGAACGAATTCCGAGCCCACGCTTGGTTAAGTCAAATTCCATACCTAATTTGCTGGTGAACTCAGCACTACCGTCACCGAGCATGCGTACTTTTTTACCTACATTGAGATCACGTCCCCATGCGCCCATTACAAATGGATCATTTACAGAGACACACCAAATTTCATCAACGCCTTTTGCTTTGATAGCATCGAACTGGGCAACATAACCTGGCACGTGTTGTGCGGAGCAAGTTGGCGTAAAGGCGCCAGGCAAAGCAAAAATCACAATTTTTTTACCGGCAACTAACTTATCTATTTCAAACGCATTAGGACCAATGGCGCAGCCTTCGGTTTCTTCATTCAGAAACTCATACAAAGTCGCGTTCGGTAGTTTTTGTCCAACTGCAATCATAAAATCTCCAATTCAATAGTTATCAATGGGTGAGCCAACGCAAGCGCAGGATTCGTCGTCCGGAGGGGCGCTGCGCTGGCATCTCTCATAACACTATTGTATTGAGCAATTCATCAGTCGGCCTGTTTACGCAGAAAAGCCGGAATTTCATAGAAATCCGCCCCTTTATCCAGCATGGTTTTGGCCTGTGGCGAGCTATCGGCGCCCAAGCTTGGCGCGCTAGAAGGCTCTGAACGGGACCGAAATACCCGCGGCAAATCATATTGGCTATAGTCGACCCCGGATGGCTGGGACGAAGCTGCACCAAAGGTATTGCCGCTACTCGAAGCCGCCCCTGCGCCAGAACCCACTGCCGAAATGGTTGAGTCCATGCCAGCCATACTCATTGCAGCGGATGGGCTAGATGGCGCAAAGCTGTTTAAATCAGCCATTGTAGGCATTGCGTCATGGGTACCCGTTGCCTTACGCCAAATCACTTCAGGCTGACTTTTTTGCATCGCTTGTGGGTGATTTAGGCCGGTCGCTACCACCGTAACGCGCAGGGCATCGCCCAAACTATCGTCGTACACCGTACCAAAAATGACGGTCGCATCGTCCGCGGCATAACCGCGAATGGCCGCCATCACTTCGCGCGTTTCGGATAACTTGAGTGAGCGACTAGCAGTAATGTTGACCAAAACACCGCGTGCGCCCGATAAATCAACACCTTCCAATAAGGGCGATGCTACGGCTGCCTCAGCGGCTAAACGAGCGCGATCCATTCCAGAAACAGTGGCAGTACCCATCATGGCTTTGCCTTGCTCACCCATGACTGTCTTCACATCTTCAAAGTCGACGTTGATTAATCCTTGGACATTGATGATTTCAGCAATACCTGAAACCGCGTTATGCAAAACATCATCTGCACAGGCAAAGGCTTTATCAAACTCGGCATCTTCACCCATAACTTCAAACAACTTCTCATTCAGAACAACGATGAGGGAGTCGACATATGCCTCTAACTCATGCGCTCCGTCTTCTGCGACTTTTAAGCGCTTAATGCCCTCAAAATCAAATGGCTTACTAATGACGCCTACCGTCAAAATTCCCATTTCCTTGGCAACTTGAGCCACGATGGGTGCTGCGCCAGTGCCCGTTCCACCCCCCATACCAGCAGTAATGAACACCATGTGTGCGCCTTGCAATGAATCCGCTATACGAGCGCGCGCCTCCTGTGCAGATGCTGCGCCAATTTCTGGTTTTGCCCCAGCGCCAAGACCGCTTGATCCTAATTGCAAGTTGATTGATGCCGCAGAGCGCTGTAATGCACCGGCATCCGTGTTCATGCAAATAAACTCCACTCCGTCCACACCGCGACGAATCATATGCTGAACAGCGTTACCGCCAGCACCCCCGACCCCAACCACTTTAATAATGGTCTTACCGGCCATATCTTGATCTACCATTTCGAATTCCATAAACCCTCCTGAGTTACTTAGTTACATTAACGACGACGAAAAAAACTTAAAAATTACCTGCAAACCATTCCTTCATTCGCACAAAAGCACCTTGAAAAGAGCCTGATTGCGATACGCGGCGACCGCGCATCAGCTGCGCCTGACCTTCCATTAAGAGTCCAATGCCGGTTGAAAAGCGTGGACTTCTCAATACTTCGTGAAGATGGCCGCGGTATTCTGGGGTTCCAATTCGTGCAGGTCTCAAGAAGACCTGCTCGGCTAACTCAACCATGCCGGGCATTAGGGAGGTACCGCCCGTTAAAACGATGCCCGATGAAACCATTCCCTCATAGCCCGAGTCACGCACAACGCCCAATACCAAGGTAAATAATTCTTCGACGCGTGGCTCAATCACCGCGGCAAGTGCCTGCTTTGAGATAGGCCGTGGCTCACGATCACCCACGCCAGGTACATCGATCATGGCGGTGGAATCCGCCATATCTTGGCGGGCAATTCCATAATGAATTTTGAGGTCTTCTGCCTCCACTGTCGGAGTACGCAATGCCATTGCAATGTCATTGGTAATTTGATCGCCTGCAATCGGAATCACGGCAGTGTGGCGAATCGATCCCTGACTATAAATAGCAATGTCAGTTGTACCGCCGCCGATATCCACCAAGACTACGCCGAGCTCTTTTTCATCTTCCGTAAGAACAGCAAGACTAGAAGCGAGTGGCTGCAAGATCAAATCATTGACCTCCAAGCCGCAGCGCCGCACGCATTTCACAATATTTTGGGCTGCGCTCACGGCACCAGTAACGATATGGACCTTTACCTCTAAACGCAGTCCACTCATGCCAATTGGCTCACGAACATCCTCCTGCCCATCAATGATGAATTCCTGAATTAAGATGTGCAGAATTTGCTGATCCGTCGGAATATTGATAGCCTTTGCTGTCTCGAGTACGCGCTCTACATCGGTGGAGCCAACCTCTTTATCCCGAATGGCAACCATGCCACTCGAGTTGAAGCTAAAAATATGATTCCCTGCAATGCCAGTAAATACCTGAACAATGCGACGATCCGCCATTACTTCGGCTTCCTCGAGTGCTTTTTGAATCGATTGCACTGTGGCCTCAATATTGACCACAACGCCCTTCTTCAATCCCTTAGACGTAGTTTGCCCAACACCAACTACATTAAATTGCCCATCTGCTTCGAGCTCAGCAACCAAAGCAACTACTTTTGATGTGCCAATATCAAGACCGACCAAAAGGTCTCGGTTATCTTTACTCATCAAATTTCCTCATTCTTAAATTCACCGTTGTACTCCACTCTTTTTCGCATCTGGCTCTAGATTTTTGTTACCCGCACTCGCAAGGTGTACTGCAAATCCATTGCTATAACGCAAATCAATGACATCAACACGACTCGTCAGTCGTTCTTGAGCTTTTGGCCAGTATTCAATCAGGCGAGCAACTCGCTCCTCGGTTAAGGCCTTTCCTTGAGCCTCCTCATCGCGGCCAAATTCAACGCGGATGCCGTTGGATAACTTCACGCTCCAGGAATACCGATCCGATAAGTTGACGCTAATCACATCGACATTCCACGGCGCAAACCAGCGGCTGGCTTTTTGATAGAGCTGCATTACTTCTTTACTCGAGTCATTTGGTCCCGATGCTTCGATTAAAAGTGAGGGATCATCCACCTGAGAAAGGCTGCCACTAAATATTTCGCCAAAACCATTCATGAACTTTTGCTCACTGCGGCTACCCCATATAGCAAATGGCTTTTGCTCTTCAATGCTCACGGCGATGCCATTCGGCCATATCCGCCGAACACTGGCGTGCCGTACCCATGGCAGCGCTTCAAATGCTTCTTTAATGTTTTCGAGTCGTACTGTGAAAAAATTGCCTTGGACTTGCTCCAGCACTTGATTTTTTACTTGGGATAAATTGACGTGCTTGACAACTTGCCCCGGTAAGGGCTCAACTTGCATTTGGCGTAAGGCAAAAACAGGTCGCTGGCTCAGCCACATTAATCCTGCAACCATTGCCATTAGAAAGAAGAGGCGCATCAACCAACGACTCAGCTCAGCCATTCGTGTGGGATTGTTAAGCAGGGGTGTAGACATACCCAGGACAAAATGGAATGAGCGCTTCGCTAAATTACTCATTGTTTTGAATCCATCGTTTGACTCAACAACCACAACACTAAATCAGCATAACTAACGCCCGCTGCTTTTGCTGCCATCGGTACTAAGGAGTGTGATGTCATACCAGGGGATGTATTCATCTCCAACAAATAAGGCTTACCATCGCGGGCATCCAACATCACATCCGCGCGACCCCAGGTACGGCAACCCAATGCACGGTACGCAGCAAGCGCTAGGGCTTGAACCTTTTGGTTAACCGCCTCATCCAAACCAGTAGGGCAACAGTATTGGGTGTCGTTTGAGAAGTACTTATTGTGGAAGTCGTAATTGGCATCCGGCGGAACAATCCGAATCACCGGCAGCGCTTCTGCATTTTGTCCCTCGCCCACTAAAGGGCAAGTCAGTTCATCGCCAATAATGCAAGTCTCCGCAATTACTTTCGAATCTAATACGGCTGCTTTTGCGTAGGCGGCTGGTAATTCCTCTACGGTTTTGACTTTGGTTAAGCCCAGTGACGAACCTTCATGGGCTGGCTTGACGATTAAAGGCAAACCCAAGTGCTTTGCCACTGCTGCCCAATCACTTTCAGGCCCTAGCTCATCAAAGTCAGGCGTTGATAAGCCATTACTGAGCCAGATTTGCTTGGTTGCAATTTTGTCGATGGACAGCGCAGAAGCAAGGACACCACTACCGGTATACGGGATTTCCAGTAACTCAAGCAATCCCTGAATCGTGCCATCCTCGCCATAGCGGCCATGCAGTGCAATAAAGACACGATCAAACCCTTCATTCGCAATCTCTGTAGGGCTGCGAACACCCGGATCAAAGGCATGTGCATCAATCCCTTTTTCCAGAAGAGCACTTAAAACACCATTGCCAGATAAGAGCGAAATTTCTCGTTCGCCTGATTTACCGCCGAGCAATACACCAACCTTACCCAAATCACTCGGCTTCAGCTTAGCCAGATCAGCCCTGACACTCTCTCCCCAAGGCATCGTGCGATTAAGCATGTTGCGCTCCCGATAGAATGGCGGGCAAACCAGATATGGATCCGGCGCCCATCGTAATTACCACATCGCCATCACGCAGCATGGTCGTAATCGCCGCAGGCATATCCGCTACTTTCGCTACATAAGTAGAATCGGCATTTTGTAGCAATGCTGACTTGGCTTCAGCGTCATTGCTGCAGATTGCTTTAATGAGACTCTCCCCGTCAGCGCCCTTAATACGAGCCTCTCCCGCAGGATAGACATCCGTCAGAATCAATGCATCGAAGCCTCGCAACACATCCACAAAATCACCAAAACAATCGCGAGTTCGGGTGTAGCGATGGGGCTGAAATGCTAAAACTAGTCGGCGACCCGGATAGGCGCCACGTGCTGCTGCCAAGGTGGCTGCCATTTCAACGGGGTGGTGTCCGTAATCATCGATTAAGGTGAAACTTCCGCCCTTTGCCAATGCAATATCACCGTAGCGTTGGAAGCGCCGACCAACGCCACTAAATTCCGATAAGGCGTTCACAATCGCTTCATCGCGTATACCCAATTCAGTCGCTATAGCAATCGCAGCAAGGGCATTACGCACGTTGTGCAAACCTGGAAGATTTAGCTCGATTTGCAAGGGTCCCGGCTTAGCGCCGTGACGTCGAATCGTACGGCGCTCCACCGTAAAGCGCATCCGCGTTCCGTCAGCCTGAATGTGGTGCGCGCGGATGTCCGAATCATCAGCAGTGCCGTATTTCAGAATGGGTTGCGATACGAAGGGAATCAGGTCCCTCACGTTGGCATCGTCTGCGCACACAATCGCAATGCCATAAAAGGGCATGCGCTGCGTAAATTGCACAAATGCCTGCTTGAGCCTCGCCATATCGTGCTGATAGGTATCCATGTGATCGGCATCAATGTTGGTAATGACTTCCATGGCTGGAAATAACTGCAGGAATGAGGCATCTGATTCATCTGCCTCGACCACAATAAAGTCACCTTGCCCCAGGCGTGCATTGGCATTGGCTGAGTTGAGTTTTCCGCCAATCACAAAGGTAGGATCAAGACCCCCTTCCGCTAGCACCGAAGCCACTAAACTCGTAGTGGTGGTTTTTCCATGTGTTCCTGCAATGGCAATGCCTTGCTTTAGGCGCATCAGCTCACCCAGCATTACCGCCCGCTGAATAATCGGAATTTTGGCAGCGCGTGCAGCAATCACCTCAGGATTGTTACCGGCGACCGCCGTTGAAATCACCACAGCCTCAGCCGTGCCAACATGGCTAGCCTTGTGGCCGATCTGAATATCAGCACCTAGCTCACGCAAGCGTTTTGTTGTCGCGCTTTCGGCTAAATCAGAGCCTGAAACCTGGTACCCCAAATTCAGTAGTACTTCGGCAATACCACTCATGCCAGCACCGCCAATACCAACAAAATGAATTTGCTGAACAATATGCTTCATTGTCTTACTCCTGCAGATTCAGCACATATGGCTGCCACGCGCTCGGTTGCCTGCAACTTCGCTAATGTGCGAGCACGCTCTGCCATTGCCATCAACTCCGGGCGGCGTACTTGTTGTAACCAAGCTGCCAGTGCGCTTGGATTGAGGTCGGTTTGCGGCCATAACTTAGCCGCATCTGCTCTTGATAAAAACGCTGCGTTAGCAGTTTGGTGATCGTCAATCGCAAATGGAAATGGGATGAAGCAGGCGGCGACACCGCAGGCAGCAATTTCAGAGACGGTCATTGCACCCGAACGGCATATAACGAGATCAGCTGCAGCATACGCCTCTGCCATGTCGCCAATAAAGGCGCGAACATCTGCAGTAACTCTGTAATCGGCATAGCGCTGCTTGAGTTCAGCAACGTGTTTTTCACCCGCCTGATGCACTACCTGTGGCCTTTCCTCGGCAGACATCAGCGCAAGTGCCGCAGGTATCGCTTCATTGAGAGCGGCGGCACCTAAGCTACCTCCCACGACTAACAAAGTTAACGGGCCAGTTCGCGCACTGTACCGCTCGGCAGGTGATGCGATTGACTCAAACTCACTGCGAATTGGATTGCCCACCCACTCGCCTTCGTGCAGCGTATTTGGAAATCCCGTGAGCGTTTTAGTGGCCACTTTAGATAAATAGCGATTAGCGCTGCCAGCGACCGAGTTTGCTTCATGTAAAACGAGTGGCCGCTTCAGTAAGGCACTCATTAATCCACCGGGAAAGGTGATATAGCCGCCCATACCCAGGACTACACTTGGCTTTAGCCTACGAATAATCTGCCAGCTTTGCAAACAAGCTCTTGCTAAATTAAAGGGCAGCATTAGCTTAGTCAGCAGGCCTTTGCCACGCAGCCCACCAAAATTGACTGACTCAAATGAAAACCCGCGACTCGGTACCAAACGGTATTCCATGCCAGAAGCATTGCCTAACCAAGCCACCTGCCAGCCGCGCGCACGTAAGAGCTCAGCCACTGCTAATCCAGGGAAGATATGTCCGCCAGTACCGCCAGCCATGACTAGGATGGAAGGCTGATTCATAACTTGCCTCCCCGCATTAAGACGCGATTTTCATAATCAATCTTGAGCAAAACAGCAAGCGCAACGGCATTCATCAAAATCCCAGAGCCACCATAGCTAATTAACGGCAGGGTTAAGCCTTTCGTCGGTAGCAAACCTAAATTCACTGCCATATTGATGAAGGCTTGCCATCCAATCCAGATCCCTATGCCTTTTGCTACCAAGCCGGCAAAACTGCGATCCAATTGCAGTGATGTTCGTCCAATCAGAAAAGCGCGACGCACAATCCAGTAGAACAAAAAGATAATGACGAGCACTCCAGCAAAACCTAACTCCTCACCAATTACTGCCAAGATAAAATCGGTATGTGCTTCAGGCAAGTAATGCAACTTCTCGACACTGCCCCCAAGGCCAGTACCAAACCACTCGCCGCGTCCAAATGCCATGAGCGAATGGGTTAGTTGATAGCCTTTATTGGCAGCGTGATCTGCGGCCCAGGGATCTAGGAATGCAAAGATGCGTTCGCGTCGAAATGGCGAGAGGGCGATGATGATGATGGCGCTCGAAATTCCAGCCACCACCAGTCCACCAAACAATTTCACATTAATTCCGCCCAAGAACAAAATGCCAAAGGCAATTAAAGCAATCACTACAAAAGCGCCCATATCAGGCTGCCATAACAGTAATGCACCAATGATCATCACGGCGACGCCCATTGGCACTAATCCCTTCACAAACGAATGGAGATACTCTTGGCGCTGAACGGTATAGCTCGCAGCAAAAATGACTACAGCAAACTTCATGAGCTCTGATGGCTGAAAATTCATAAACCCAAACGAGATCCAGCGCTTCGCTCCGTTTACTCCCTTACCGATTCCAGGTATCAGAACCGCAATTAACAGCAGGATGGTAATTCCGAACAGAATCGGCGCAAGCTTATCCCATGCCTTCACTGGGATACGAAAAACACACAAGCCAACCACCGTCGCAATCGTTAGTGAAATCAAATGCCGTATCAGAAAGTGATTACTACTGTAGTTTTTATACTTTGGACCATCTGCCAAGGTAATCGATGCGGAATACACCATCACCAAACCAATGAGCGCCAATGAAACAACTGCCCATACCAGCAGCTGGTCATACTCCATCATGCGTGAGCGCGTTTGCTCTACCCCTGTAACTGCATCACGTAAGCCAGTGCGAAAGCCAGTAATACCGCCGCGTGAGTAGTTCCAAAAGCGATTTAAATTCATGCGCTTACTCCAGGCGAGCAATCTGCCTCAAGGCTGGAGTCAGAAAACTGCATACCCAGTTCTTCCACCTCAGATAGAAATACAGCAGCACGGTGTGTGTAGTCCTTGAACTGATCAAAGCTGGCGCATGCCGGAGAAAGCAGAACCACATCTCCTGGTACCGCGCGTTCTGACGCCATCTTCACTGCAACCGCGATGGTTTCACAGCGCTCT